>JAFSXP010000151.1 GCA_017443965.1 Oscillospiraceae bacterium | reverse complement strand
GGCATAGAAGAAACCCCTTCAGGGGTAGCCGGAAAAAGGAATGCGGTCGGCAAACCTTTCGGCGCCCCTTTAGGGGTTTCGTCTGCATAATGCCCTTCTAGGGCTTACTCAAGCCGCCGGCTTAGCCGGCGGTTATGACTACGAGGAAAGCGAGAAATTTTCAAGCCACACGGCGTAGCGCGAATAGAGGTCCTGCGCCTCGGCGAGCATGGCTTCGCCGCTTGTCAGCGTGTACTGATCGGCGGCGGCATCGTAGGTGTAATTGCCCGCCTCCCGCTCGGAGACCGCCTTGTCCTTGAGCGCCTGACCGTCCTTGATGATCCGGATCAGCTCCGCCATGCGGCTGTCGTCGATCGCCTCCGCGCGGCGGATCAGATCGGGGAAGAAGCCGCTTGCGCTCTGCTTGGTGAACTGCTGCTCTTCAAAGTAGGCGACGTCGGCGGGGTACAGCCAGAAGGTATTCCCGTCCTTGTCCTTGCCCGTGTAGTTCGTCCAGTTGGCTTCAAAGGCGATGAAGTCGAACATCGAATAGACGTCCGAGGCAATCTCCGCATTGGTGATTCGCTCCCAGAGGGCGAGCTTTTCGGACGCCTCCGCGGAGTCGACCGCGGTGTAGACGGCGTCGGCGATCCGATAGCTGTAGGTGTAGCCGTATTCGTCGCTGAAATCGCCCGTCTCCAGCGTGCCCGTGACGTTGATCGGTCCGTCGTAGAACTTGAACGGACTGCCCTCCTTGGCATAGACCGCGATCGTGTTGGACAGCTGCTGCGTGTTCGGCACGCAGTACGGACAGTTCTGATAGGGGAGATTCATCAGATAGATGTACGAGCCGCTCACCGGGGAGACGGTCGCCATATATCCGACGATCTCCACGGTGTGCCCCGAAAGCTCGCTGATCCTGCCGATGTCGATCGAGTCGGCAAACGTCAGCCGCGTCGTGCCGCCCGTATCGGCGCTGCCGCCGCAGGCGGACAGCAGCAGGCAGAGCGCCGTCAGCAGACAGCCAAGCGCACAGATCGTTCTTCTTTTCATGGTCTCGCCTCAATTCCCGATGATATCTTTCTTTGCGATGTGCAGCGTGCAGAGGAACGTCGGCAGCACGCTGAGCACGAACACGACCGCCATGATCGGCCACTCCGGCGGGTAGATCTTCGCCGTGTCGAACACGATGCCCATCGACGCGGCGTATCTGCCCAGAAACAGCAGACATAGCCGCGACAGCGCGAAGGAGATCCCCGTCGCCAGCAGGCCGATGATGCCGTTCTGCAATAGGAACAGCAGGTTGATTTTGTCGGTCCCGACGCCGATCAGCCGCATCAGCGCGATGTCCTTCTGCGAGTCGTACATGTTGAGGATCGTGATGGTGGAGATCACGAAGATGTTCATGATCAGGATGATGACGCACAGGCAGTAGACGATCTTCCGGCTGAGGTCGACGTTGCTCATGATCTCGCGGATGACCTCGGCGGGCGTGACCGTCAGGATCCCCGCGTCCTTCGCAAGCTCCTGCTTCAGCAGCTCGGACGCGGCGAGCGTCTTGCTGCGCACCAAAATCGCGCAGACCGTGCCCTCCTCGGCGTGGTCCTCGTGTTCGTCATGGTCTTCTTCGTGCGTGTGCGCCTCGTCGGTCTCCGCGTGCCCCTCTTCGTGCTCCTCGTGGTGCTCGTGGATCTCCAAGATCGTCTCGATATCGGTGAAGACCACGTTGTCGTACGCGGTTTTCGTCGGCGCGAGGACGCCGACCACCTTCAGCGGCGTTGCCTCATGTTTTTCGCCGTGCTCCGAGAGCCCGTGGGAGGTAATCAGCTCGTCGCCGGGCTTCAGACCGTACTTCTGCGCGACCGCGCTGCCGACGACTGCCTCGAACGTATCTTCAAAGCAGACGCCGTCCTGCAGCGCTTTCCCGGCGAGAAGCGCGGGCTTCGTACCGACGATCCTTGCGGAATTGTAGCTGTCGCCCATTGCAAAGGGGATGGCGATATTCACGCGGTCGTCGCGCTGCAGGTCCTCCACATATTCGTAGGAGATCGTGCCGAGCGGCTTGTCGGTGAAAAACAGCGTGTTCATGGTCAGCTGCGTCGCGCTGCCGGCGGGTCCGACGATCATGTCGTAGGAGGACGTCGTGTTCACAAGTCCGTCGTTGACCTGCTCCGCGACGTTATAAGAGAGGATGGCGACCGTCGCCGAGATCACGACGGAGAGAAGCACCAAGGTCAGCTTCACCTTTTTGGTGAGCATGTTTTTGAGCGCGAATTCAAGCATCTCCGCCCACCTCGCTTTCCGCGTGCGAGGACGCGACGGCGTTCATGTCGATGACGTGGTCGAACAGCGGCGCCAGCCGGTCGTCGTGCGTCACGGCGATCAGCGTCTTGCCGCGCGCGATATCCAGCATCTGCCGCACCACCGAACTGCCGATCTCATAGTTGAGGTTGCCGGTCGGCTCATCCGCCAGAATGATGTCCGGCGCCTTGACGAAGGCGCGGGCGATCGCCACGCGCTGCCGTTCGCCGCCCGAGAGTTTGCTGACTTTTTTCTTCTTTTTTCCCAGGATGCCGAGCGCGTCCAGCACCTCGTCCATCCGGTCGGTCTTCACGCCCTCCAGTTTCAGGACGTTGATATTATCCTCGGCGGTCATCTCCTCGATGAGTTTGAAGTCCTGGAAGATATAGCCGATCTTTTCGATGCGAAATCTGTCTTTTTCCCGCTGCGGCATGGAACTGACCTCGCGGTCGTCGAAGTAGACGTGCCCCTCGCTGGGCGTGATGACGCCGGCGAGCATGTTGAGCAGCGTCGATTTTCCGCAGCCGGACGCGCCCAGCAGGACGTAACTCTGTCCCGCCTCGAACGTGAGGTCTTTGTACCGGATCGCCGTGTCCCCGTCGAAGCGCTTGACGAGCCGTTCCGTTCTGATCATATTCCGATCCCTTCTTTTCTGATTTTTGGCAAAAGAAAACACAAGGGACCGCGCCGAAAGCGCGGACGGGTCCCTTGTGCGACCGGTATCAATCGGAGAGTTTGACCTTCAGCAGTACGGGGTTGGCGGAGACGACGGGCTTGGCAAAAAAGCCGCGAAGCGCCTCGGCGGCAAGCGTCGCCGCCGCGGCGACAGCCGCGGCGCAGAGCGCCGGAAGCGCCTTTTTCAGCGTGTCCTCCACGACGGCGAGAAGACGGCAGATCGGGCAGTCCTCATGCGCGCAGTCGTGGTCCGCCTCCGCGATCACGAAAAAGAGGGAAAAGAGCATGACGAACAAAAGCAGGAAGGACAGTATGACCGCCGCTTTTCTTGCCTTCATAACGCCGCGCCTCCTTTCGCGCTCTGTGATACGGGGATTATAGCACACCTCCGCTGCTTTTTCAACAGGGAGGGCGGTTACACGCAGTCGCTTTCCGGCAGGGGGAGTTTGCCCTCGATGCGCGTCAGTCCCTCGTCGAACAGCGACCAGTCGGGATGCCAGCGCAGATCCTCCAGACGGAACGCGCACGGCCACGCCGGCAGCCACTGGGAAACGCTGAACGCCGGCGAGATGTACCGCCCCCAGCGGGTGTGGAAGACCGCCTCGTCCTGCGACCCCGCGGGGCGCAGACGGCGGTTGAGATACAGCGTGCCGTCGGAAATGCCCTGATTTGCCGCGCACCACATCGCCAGCGCCCGTTCGCGCCACTGTGCAAAGCCCGTCAGCTCGGCGAGCTTCAAAAACGACAGCACGTCGCGCAGCGCGTATTGATCCAGCGCGTTGTGCGGCGTGGAGACCGCGGTGGCGCCGAACGTGTCAAAGCCCATCTCGGAGATCATGCAGTCCGGCGGATAGTGTACCGTAAAATGCATCATCCACGTGCAGAGATACCAGCCGATCCGCTCCGCCGCCGCAATATACGCGCGGCCCTGCGTGACGTCATACAGCCGCAGCGCGGCGCGCAGCAGGGGACTGGCGGACTCCTTGTCGATGCTGTAGGTGTCCAGTGCGCCGGCGGTGGTATAACCGTTTTGCTCCAGCTCGCCGCAGTAGAAGTCAAACGCGCGTTTGGCGCTGTCGAGATACTTGCTTTCGCCGGTCATGCGGTATGCGGTCAGAAGCGGCAGGACTAAAAAACAGCCGATGGTGCCGTCCTTGACCAGCAGCTTGCCGTCCTCGTCCCACGCTGCCGCAAAGCTGCCGTTCTCGTTTTGGTTTTCCATGGCAAAGGCGCAGACGTCCAGCGCCGTCTGCAGGTATTCCGGCTTGTCGATCCCCGCCTGCTGCAGCAGCTCGTATGCCTCAAAGTAGCCGTCTGCGCCGGTGCCGAGATTGCACGCGTCGGCGCGGATCGCCACGCCGCCGTCCGCTGCAAGCCGCGGCATTTTGCCGGCGCGGATGTTGCGAAGCCTGTTGCTGAGCGTTTCATAGGAGTCGTTGCCCCACTCCCAGGGGTCCAGCTCGCAGTTTCCGTCAACGATAAAGCGCTCTTTGCCGCGGTCAAGCCGCGAGGCGAGCAGTCCCTTTTTCCACGTGCAGAAGCGGATCCACGCATCGTCTGTCTCCATCGCCATTTCCAGATGCGCCTTGTCGCCGGTCTTCAGATAGTCGTAGAGAAACGCCGCCGCCATCGAGGCGTTCTGTCCCACCCAGCCGAGCTGGAAGCGGTGCGAATGTTTTCGGAACGACGAGCCGGCCTTGTGCCACTGTGCGCCGGTGGAAAAGGCGGCGAAGCCGTCCGGCTCGTAGGTATACAGATAGCGGCAAAAGGCGATGCTCAAACGGTACAGCTCCGCAGCGGGCATCGGCGGTGTAAGCGGATGTGCGTACAGCCGCCATGCGACGTCCAGCAGCGTGCGGTAGCGAAAGCGCGTCCCGTCTCCCTCCGCGGCGTGGAGGATCGCGGTGAAATCCTGCCGCGGCGCCATCGTGCCCTGAAAGCCCTCTTTCCAGAAGTGGCGCTGCAGCGTGCGCGGCTGCTCCTCCTCGGGGAAAATCACAACGTGCTTTTCGCCCTCGTCCGTCAGATAGAGCGAACACGCGGTGTTGTCGTTGGGAAGCGACATCAGCGCCACGGACGCGGCCTTGTTCTCGGAATACGTGCAGGCGGGAACGGTGCAGCGGTGGGAGGCAAAGCTCCACGGCGTGCCGTCCTCGTCGCGGTCGCCGACGTATTCGGGCACGCTGCCCCAGCCGTTTCCGTTGTAGCTGACGGCGGGCACCATGGTGAAATCCGGCTTGCCGAAGAAAAGGAGCTCCATGCGCATCCGGTCCACAGGCGCGTCGGTGTGCCGCCGCCAGATCCACACGCCGTCCTCCAGCTTTTCAAAGGCGTCGGTCGCGCCGTCCATGCCCACGATCCGCGCCACGGCTTCGCCGCCCGCGCAGATCAGGTGTTTTCCGTCGATCCGTTTGAGTTCTGTCATGTCCCTACCCCCGTTATTTTTCATGATTTTATCATAGCATCGCCGCTGTGTGATTACAAGACCGGATTCAGCTTATAAAGGAAAGCGTTTTTCTTCGATCACATTGGTATGCTTTTTGCAAAAATCACTTGCGGCGGCGCGCGGGAGTTGCTATACTTGTGGGGGAAAACAGGCGAAAAACGATATGAGGTGAGAGTATGCAGAATAAACTTTCGGCCCTGCCGGCGCCCGCGCTGGCGGGCGTGGTCAAGGAGAAGACCGTGCGCGGCGCGAACGCCGCTATCCGCAACTGCCGGCTTGACGGCGCGGATATGATCGATCTGCACCTTTCGTGCCTGGAAAACACCGACGTCGAGACGATCGCGCGTATCGTCAAGGCGTCGGCGCTTCCCATTCTGGCGCTGCACTACAACGACACCTACGACCGGCAGCCCGCCGGCGTGCCCGAGGAAGCGCGCGTCGCCTGTCTGCTGCGCGCGGTCAAAGCCGGCGTCGCGGGCATCGATATGCAGGGCTACACGTTCGATCCGCAATCGAAGGACGGCTTTCGCGGCGAGGATCAATACAGCTTCACAAAGGACGCGCCCAAGGAGGTCGTCACCGACGGGGCGGTCATCGCAAAGCAGTGCGAACTGATCGAAAAGGTACACGCGCTCGGCGCGGAGGTGCTGCTGTCCTGCCACCCGGGCGTTGCGATGCGCGCGGAGCAGGTCGTGGAGCTGGCGCTGTTTCTGGAGCGGCGGAAGCCGGACATCATCAAGATCGTCACGACGGCAAAGACGGAAGAGGAGCTCACCGAGAGCTTTGCGGCGATGACGGCGCTGAAAAAAGCGGTCAGGACGCCGGTCGCGTATCACGTCAGCGGCAAGGCGGGCAGACTGTCGCGCATCGTCAATCCGCTGCTCGGCGGGCAGATCGCGTTCTGCGTGGACCGCTACGACGAGCGCAGCACGATGGAGCAGCTCGATCTGCACAGCGCGCGGGTGACGGTCGACGCCGTCCGCCGGATGATCTGAGGTGTCGTTATGGAAAGACCGTTTGAAAACCGCACCGCGATGGTCACGGGCGCGGGCAAAAATATCGGCAAGGCGATCGCGCTCGGCTTTGCCGCGGGCGGCGCGAACGTGGTCGTGTGCGATTACAACGCCGACGCCGCCGAGCAGACCGCGCAGGAGATCCGTGCGCTCGCCGCGGAGGCGATGGTCGCCGTCTGCGACGTGCGGGAGCGGGACAGGATCTTTGCCTTTGTCGCGAAGGCGCGGGAGAAATTCGGCGGGATCGACTATCTGGTGAACAACGCGGGCGGCAGCGCGGGACTGCTGAAAAAGCTGACGCGCTTCGTCGACGCGGAGCCTCAGACGCTGGATTTCGTCATCGACGTCAATCTGAAGGGCGCCATGCACTGCACGCAGGCGGTGCTACCCGGCATGATCGCGCAGCGATACGGGAAGATCATCAGCATCTCCTCCATTGCCGCCGTCTGCGGTCTGGACGACCGCGTGGACTACGCCGCCGCCAAGGCGGGATTGATCGGCATGACGAAGGCGCTTGCCATTGAGGTCGGAGAATACAACGTCTGCGTAAACTGCATCTCGCCCGGTGCGATCAGCCGCGGCGGGAAGGATCACGGACACATGACGTTCCTCGGCGAGGACGGCAGGTGCGGCAAGCCGCAGGACATCGCCGATACGGCGCTGTTTCTGGCGCGGCAGGACTATATCACGGGCGAAAACATCGTGGTCGACGGCGGTCGTTCGCTCGGCCCCGGCGCACATTGACAGCGGGGAGGCGGCAGCATGATCAAAATCGGGCAGATCGGCATCGGGCACAACCACTCGAACAAGCTGGAGACCATCCGCAGGTATCCGGAGCTGTTCGAGGTCGTCGGCTATGCCGAGGAAAACGAGGAGTGGATCGCACGCCGCGGCGACAAGCCGTATTTCCGCGACCTTCCGCGCCTGACGGTCGACGAGGTCATCGACAGGAGCGACGCGGTTCTGGTGGAAACCGACGTGTGGGATCTGACGAAGACGGCGCAGCGCTGCGTCGATGCGGGCAAGCACGTCCACATCGACAAGCCCGCCTCCGGCACGCTCGCGGAGTTTAAGCATCTGCTGGACACGGCGGAAAAGAAGCATCTTATCGTGCAGCCCGGCTATATGTACCGCTACAATCCCGGGGTGCAGAAACTGTTCGAGATGGTGAAAAACGGCGAACTCGGCGACATCAGTGCGATCCACGCGGAGATGAGCGTCATCCATTCGGATTCGTACCGCAAGTGGCTTCGCAACTTCCGAGGCGGCGATATGTACATCTTCGGCTCGCATCTGATCGACCTGATCGTCTATCTTCTAGGCAAGCCGAACCGTGTGCTTTCGTCTATCGGGGAAAGCGGGAAAAACGGCGTGAACGCGCCCGATCTGACGGCGGCGATCCTGGAATACGACCACGCGATCGCGCGGGTGTTTTCCTCCTCAGTGCAGTGGGACGGCTTCGCCCAGCGGTGCTTTATCGTGGACGGCAGCCGCGGCACGGCGATCATCCGCCCGATGGAGGATCCCTGCCAAATGACCTTCGCGAAGGAATATGAGGGGAAGCAATACGTCGTGCAGACCGCTGAACCGGTCGCGCTGCGCGAGCAGGGCAAGGACGAACGGTACGACGGGATGATGAAGGCGTTTTACGACTACATCGTCGGCGCCGCGGAGTCGCCCTTCACCTACGCGCACGAATACGCGCTGCAGGAGACGCTCGATCTGGCGGTGGGCGGCGTCAAAATGCTCGGGCATGCGCTACAGGAGAAAAAAACGCCCCCGTCGGCGAAATGAGGAGAAAACAGGATGGAAAAACGTGTACTTGTCATCGGCTCCACCGGCGCGATGGGGCAGTATCTCGTGCCGGAGCTGCTGCAGCTCGGCTATGCGGTGACGGCGGTCTCGCTCGACGATGAGACGCCGATCTCCGACCGCGTGACGTGCGTCAAGGGCGACGCCTTTGACGTTGCATTCCTAAAGCCGCTTCTGGCGCAGGAGTTTGACGGGATCGTCAACTTCATGGACTACGGAAAGCATCCGTTTTCCGATTACTACCGGCTGTTTCTCGACCACACGAAGCACTACATTTTTCTGTCGTCGTGCCGCGTCTACGCCGACGAGGAGGTCCCCGTGCGCGAGACCTCGCCGCGTCTTTTGGACGTTTCCAAGGACGAGGCGCTGCTCGCCTCGGACGACTATTGCATCCAGAAGGCGCAGAACGAAGACCTGCTGTGGGCGTCGGACTACAAGAACTTCACCATCGTCCGCCCCGCCACGACGTTCTCGCATATGCGCTTTCAGCTGACCACGCTGGAGGCGCCCAACACCGTCGGCCGCGCCATGAAGGGCAAAAAGGTCGTGCTGCCCTTGCAGGCGAAGGACAAGCCTGCCACGCTCAGCTGGGGCGGCGACGTCGCGCGGATGATCGCGCATCTGCTGTTCAAGCAGCAGGCGATGCGCGAGGCGTATAACGTCTGCTCCGCCGAGAGCCGTACCTGGGGCGAGATCGCGGAGTACTATCATCGGCTTTGCGGGCTGGAAGCCGTGTGGGTGGACAAGGAGGACTATCTGCGCGTCAAATCGCCGAACGGGAGCATCAAGGCGCGCTGGCAACTCGAATACGCCCGCATGTTCCGCCGGATCACCGACAACAGCAAGGTGCTGGCGCTGACGGGACTGCGGCAGGAGGACTGCATGCCGCTTTTCGACGCGCTGAAAATGATGATCGACGACATCCCCGAGGGCTACGTCTTCCCGGACAACAAGATCGACGCACGGATGGACGCGTACTTAGAGGAAAAAGGACTGTAAGCGAAGATGAAGCTCAGAATCACTTTGGGGGCGCTTTGCACCGTAGCGCTGTGGGCGCTTCTGTATTCGCTCGTCAAGCTCGGCTTTGCGGCGTATCACGTCGAGACGACGGCGGACCTTCTGTATTTTGCCGGCGTCCGTTTTACGATCTGCGGCGGCGTGATCTGCCTGATCACGCTCGCCACCGGCGGCAAGCGGCAGTTTGCGAACGTCGGGCGGTCGATCCTGCCGATCTTGCTGTCCGGCACGTTCACCGTGATCCTGCACTACAGCTTTTCCTATGCGGGTCTCGCGCTGACGCCGAGCGGCATCTCGTCGCTTCTAAAGCAGTGCGCCGTGCTGCTGTACGTCTGCTGCTCGTCGCTGTTCATCAAATCGGATAAGCCGACGCCGCGCAAGATCGCGGCGGCGATCATGGGCTTTTGCGGCGTGATCGTGCTGAACCTAGACGGCGTCGGCGGCATCACCTTTACGCTCGGCAGCGTGCTGATCCTCATTTCGTCGTTCTGCGCGGTCGCCGCCGACATCGTCAACAAAAACCTGTTCCGCACGGTCTCGCCGATCGCCGTGACCGGCATTTCGCAGGCGTTCGGCGGCGTGGTGCTGCTGATCGTCGGCAAGGCGATGGGCGGCAGCGCGCAGTTCGCGTTTGACAGTTCGCTATGGCTGATGGTCGGCATCTGCGCGGCGTCGATCACCAGCTTCTGCATCTGGCACAGCATCATGAGAGAAGGAGAACTTTCCAGGATGTTCATCATCAAGTTCTCCGAGCCGCTGTTTGCCTGCGTGTTCGGCGCGCTGCTGCTCGGCGAGAACATCCGCGATATCCGCTATCTCATCGCGCTGCTGCTGATCGGCGGCAGCATCGCGCTGCTGAATCTGCCGCAAAAAAAGAAAGCGCTGCAGTAAGCGTGAGCACAAAAAGGGATCCGCCATCACAAGATGTGAGGGCGGATCCCTTTTTGCGCTTACAGAAGCGGCGCGATGATCTTCGGGAAATCGCGGTAGTCGTCGATGGTCAGATACGGGAAATCGCTCTGATACACCGATTCGTCGTTGCCGCCCTCACCGTAATCGTCGCCGATATACACGATCTCATCGTACCGCAGCCCGTTTTCCTCGCAGTACTGCTCCAGCGCGTAGCGCTTGTTATACGGCTTCGGCGCCATGTCGAAAGACGACGAGCCGCCCACGAACACCACATAGTCGGAAAACGTCTCGCACACGTCGCGGTAGATGGCGCGGCGCTTTTTGCGGTCGGGATCGAACGCCAGCTTGTCCGCCTGCGCCGCCTTCGTGCCGAGGAGCGGGAACGTCAGGCAGCCGGAGGGATGATACTCCACGTTGTCGCCCGCGAATTTCGTAAAGCCGTATCTCTCGCGCAGCATCGTCACGCGGCGCTCAACGCTCTCGCGGTCGCACGGGAACGACAGATCGCGCACGATGTCCAGCTCGCCGGTCGCGTCGTTGTACTTGCCGTATTGCAGACCGTAGTTGCCGATCACGTCCAGAGGGAACTTCTCCAGCTGCAAAAAGATGCGCATGACCTGCCCCGCGCCGACCATCAGCAGCTTGTATTTTTTGCCCAATGCGACCAGCGCCGCGCGGTTTTCCGGCGTCAGATGCTGCTTGTGCTGTGTCAGCGTGCCGTCCAAATCCATGGCGACGATCCTGATGTTTTCCATGTCAGCCCTCCAGCGCGTTATAAAGCCACAGGACGCTGTAGCGGTCCTTCAGATCCATGGCGCAGCGGATCGCGTCGGCAAGCTTCTCATCGCCGTACTGCGCGGTGAAGCGTTCCGGCGGCAGCTCGACGCTGTCCAGATAGCGCTGCAGCTCGTCCGATGACGGCACCTCGCGCAGAACGCTGCAGATCGCGTCCCACTTTTCGCGGTACTCTGCGGTACGGTCCTGTTCGTGCCAGCCGAGTCTGTTTTGCAGCGCGATCACGCCGTCCGCCGACGTGCCGTACACGCGGCGGATCTCCGCTTCCCACGCGGCGCGATCGAACGGCTTCGGCGTAAATGTCGGCGTCTTTGCCAGCAGCTTTTCGCGCAGCTTCTCCGTGACGACCGCCGAATAGGCGACGTCGATGCCGTGCAGGAAATACGGCTCGCCGCGCAGCAGTCCCACCACCTCAAAGAAGTGCGACAGATGATGCTCGCTGCCCGAAGCGGGACGCGAATTGCCCGCGTACGCCATCGCCACGCCCGCGCCGATCAGCGCCTCGGTCAGCGCGGCGATCGCCGCCGGCTTGCGCGCCAGCAGCTCGGGACCGAGATCCTTGACCTGCAGCAGCATGCCGTACATCATGTCATAGACTTCTTGGCAGAAGTATTCGCCGTTCACCGTCACGGCAAGCTTCCAGTCGTTCAGGCAGGAGAATTTGCCTAAGATGTCGCCGTAGCCGGCGCGGATCATATCCATCGGCGCATCCTTCAGCACGTTGACGTCGCCGAGGATGACCTCCGGCACGTGCGCGGCGTAGGTGATCTTCATGCCGCCCATGATCATCGCCGCGCCGGAAGACGCGTAGCCGTCCATCGACGGCGCCGTGGCGACGACGAAGTAGGGGAGTTTGCGCCCGAAGCTGACGTACTTGCACAGGTCCTGGATCACGCCCGAGCCGCCGCCCAGCAGCAGATCGGCGTCCGGCGGCGTGACCGCCTCCAGCCGTTCGACGGCGCTCTCGTTCGGCACGAGGAAGCCCTCGTCCGGGTAGACGATCGAGCCCGCGAGCTTTTCCGCGACCTGCGCGCGGACCGCCGCGCCGCAGACGGCGTCGGTGTTCTTATCCGCCACATAGACGATCTTATGATACTCCGCCGCCAGCGCGCCCAGCTCCGCGATGGCGTTTTCCCTGACCAGCGCGGTCTTCAGTCCGCAGGTATGCACCTTGCCGCAGCGGCATTTCGCGCCGTTAACCACCATACTGCTCCGCTTCCTTTCTCAGTGCCTCCAAAATCTCCGCGCCGCTTTGCAGAACGAGATCCGGCTTCGTGTCGCTTTTTTCCAGCATCTCCGGCGTCGTCTCGCCCGTCAGCACGAGAACGGACGTCGTGCCGGCGTTTATGCCGCACGCGATATCCGTGTAAAGCCGGTCGCCGACGACGGCGGTCTGCGCCGCCGTGACGCCCAGCGACTGCATCGCAAGCTCCGCGATCAGCGGCTGCGGCTTGCCGATCACCACGGGGCGCTTGCCCGTGGCGTGCTCGAGCATCTCGATCACGCTGCCGCAGTCCGGCACGCTGCCGAATTCCGTCGGGCAGACGAGATCGGGATGCGTGGCGATATACGGCATATCGGGATGCGCGGCAAGCAGCTTGCAGATATCCTCCAGCTTGCGGAACGTCAGCTCCGTGTCTAAGCCGAGCGCGATCACGTCGGTGTTTTCGACGTCCTGCGGCACGGAAAAGCCCGCGTCCTCAAACTGATGCTTCAGCGCCTGCGTGCCGCACAGATACAGCCGTGCGCCGGGGTGATGCTGCCGCAGGTAGTGGATCGTCGCGTGCGCCGAGGTGATGAAATCCTCCGGCACGGACGCGACGCCGAGCCGTGCCATTTTCTCCACATACGCGCCGACGTCCCTGGACGAATTGTTCGTCAGAAAACGGTATTCGCGTCCGCTTGCGCGGATGGCGGCAAGCATGTCCTTCGTAAAATCGAAAAGCTGCTCGCCGAGATACAGCGTGCCGTCCATGTCGAACAGAAACAGCCGAATGTCCTTGAATTCCATAAATACACCTCGCTCCGCCGTGCACACATTTTCGGGAAAATGCCGTAAATTGACACGATGATTCTATCGCTGCTTGTGAAAAATGTCAATCGGCGGGATTTACAAAAGTGTGAAAGTGCAATATAATAACAGTATCTTGACAGGAAAGAGGCTGTGCAAACGATGAGAAGAGCGATCTGTTTTCTGCTGACGCTCGTGCTGCTGACAGGGATGATCTCGGCGGCATTTACGGATGCGGACAAGATCACCGCGGACTATTCGACCGCCGTGGCGTACATGAGCGAAAAGGGCGTCATCGGCGGCTTCCCGGACGGCTCTTTCAAGCCCGCCGACACGCTGACGCGCGCGCAGGCGGCAAAGATCATCTGCACTGTTCTGGAGGGCGCGGACAAGGTCGACGCGATCACCGCTGCGGCGAGCTTCGCCGACGTCCCCGCCGACCACTGGGCGGCGAAGTTCGTCGGCTACTGCGCCGAAAAGGGGATCGTCTCGGGCGTGGGAGGCAACAAGTTCAACCCGAACGGGCAGCTCACGAACGCGGCGTTCGCCAAGATGCTGCTGGTCGCCTACGGCGCAGACGGCGGCAAAGTCACCGGCGAAAACTGGATCATCAACGTGCAGAAGGCGCTGCGCGAGCAAAAGATGAACTACAAAGTCGGCGCGTCGGACGAGCCGATGCAGCGCGAGCAGGCGTGCCAGATGGCGTATAACTTCATGCGGACGGAGGAGCTGAAGAGCGTGACCGGCTATCAGGAAGTGACCGTCAAGCCGACGGCGCAGAACGTCAAGCTGCTCGGCAGAGCGGAGGCGACGGCAAACGGCGTGGTGCTGAATTTCCCGTGCGACGGTATCGAGTTCACGACCGACTGCGTCGGTGAGATCAAGGTGCAGTACGCCTCGGACGCGGCGCATTATGTGACGGCGTTCGTCGACGGTGTGGAGACCGATCAGCGCGCGGGCGTCCAGCAGACGAGTGCCGGTACCGCGACGCTTTACCGCTTTGTCGAGCCGGGCACGCATACCGTGCGCATCGTACAGGACAGCGAGGTCAACACCTCCGGCAAGCGGATCACCATTCAGGCGGTCGTGCTGCAGGCAAAGAGCAGCGAGCTGAAGCCGACCGCAAAGAAAGGCCTGTATATCGAATTTGTCGGCGCGTCGTCGATGGCGGGCTGCGGCACGCTGGGCGACAACAATACGCCGTGGTCGACGGCGACGCATTCGGGCACAAAGGGGCATCCTTACGTGGCGGCGAACGCGCTGGACGCCGACTATGCAGTCGTCGCAAAGGGCGGCATCGGCGTGATCGCGATGCAGGGCGGCAAGACATATACGCCGATGTATCTGATGCACAACCCGTGGGCGGAGCCGGACCGCGCGGCGTCGTTCAGCCGCATCCCGGACGTGCTGGTCTGTGCCAGCGCCGGCAACGACGGTCTGACCGACCCCGATACGCCGTACTACGGGGCGTACAAAGCGTTCCTCGAGGCGGCGCGGGAGAAGCTCGGTCCCAAGGTCAAAATCGTGCTGATCTACAACTGGTCGTCGAAGGACAAGCATCTCGAGACAGAGAAGAAGCTTATCGAGGAGCTGGGCGGCGAGGCGAACGGCTACTACATGTTCGAGATGCCGAGCGGACATCTCGGTGTGCCCGCAAAGGCGGGCGGGACTCCACACCCGAGCGCCGCGGAGAGCGCGGTCGCAGGCGCGGCGTTGGCGGAATACCTGAAAACGATCCTGAAAAAGTGACGCGGAGGGGAGAATGATGAGAAGAGCGATCTGTTTTCTGCTGACGCTCGTGCTGCTGGCAGGTATGGCGTCCGCAGCGTTCACGGACGAAAGCAAGATCACGGCGGACTTCACCGCCGCGGTGGCGTACATGAGCGAAAAGGGCGTCATCGGCGGTTTCCCCGACGGCTCATTCAAACCGAAGGACACGCTGACGCGCGCGCAGGCGGCGAAGATCATCTGCACCGTCTTAGAAGGTGCTGACAAGGTCGACGCCATCAGCGCGACAGCGAATTTTTCAGACGTCTCTGCCGATCACTGGGCGGCGAAATTCGTCGGCTACTGCGCGGACAAGGGGATCGTCTCGGGCGTGGGCAACAACAAATTCAACCCGAACGGGCAGTTGACCGGTGCGGCGTTCGCGAAGATGCTGCTGGTCGCCTACGGCGCGGACGGCAGCAAGTTCACGGGCGAAAACTGGGTCATCAGCGTACAGAAGGCTTTGCGCGAGGCGAAGATGAACTACAAGGTCGGCGCGACAGAGGAGCCGATGCAGCGCGAACAGGCGTGCCAGATGGCGTATAACTTCATGCGGACGGAGGAGCTGAAAAACGTGACCGGCTATCAGGAAGTGACCGTCAAGCCGACGGCGCAGAACGTGAAGCTGCTGGGCAGGGCGGAGGCGACGGCAAACGGCGTGCTGCTGAATTTCCCCGCGGACGGCATCGAGTTCACGACCGACTGCGTCGGTGAGATCAAGGTGCAGTACGCCTCGGACGCCGCGCATTATGTGACCGCGTTCGTCGACGGTAAGGAGACCGATCAGCGCGCGGGCGTACAGCAGACAAGCGTCGGTACGGCGTCTGTATACCGCTTTATCGAGCCGGGCGCGCACACGATCCGCATCGTGCAGGACAGCGAGGTCAACACCTCCGGCAAGCGCATCACGATCCAAGGCGTCGTGCTGCAGGCGAAGAGCGGCGAAGTAAAGCCGACGGCGCAGAAAAAGCACTACATCGAGTTTGTCGGCGCGTCGACGGTCGCGGGCTGCGGCACGCTGGGCGACACGAAGACCGCATGGTCCGCCGCCGTCCACGCGGGCACGAAGTCCTTCGCGTATTTCACGGCGGAAAACCTGGACGTGGACTATTCGATCGTCGCCAAGGGCGGCATCGGCTTCATCAAAAAGTCGGGCGGCGTCACCTATACGCCGATGTATATGCTGCAGAATGCGTGGGCGGATAGCAGCCGCGAAGCGCCGTTCAGCCGCATCCCGGATATCGTCGTCTACGCGCGCGGCGGCAACGATAAGGCGACGGAGGAAGAATACTACGCAGCCATGAAGGAGTTTCTGATCGAAGCGCGCAAGAAGACCGGTCCCGACACGCTGTTCGTCGTGACGCACAACGCTTCCACCAAGGAAAAGACGTTCCGCGCCTACGCGGAAGAGCGGTTGCTGGCGGATCTCGGCGGCGAGGCGAAGGGCTATTACGCGGTGGAACTGCCCGGCGACTTCAACGGCGTGATCGCCACGGGCGCATCGACGCCGCATCCGAACGCCGCCGATAACGTAAAGGCGGCGGCGGTGCTGACGGATTATCTGAAAACGCTTCTGAAATGACGCGAAAGAGAAAAGGCAAAGGAGACGAACGACATGAAAAAACTTCTGGCACTTCTGCTGGCGCTGACGCTGCTGACAGGCATGGCGTCCGCAGCGTTCACGGACGAGAGCAAGATCACGGCGGATTATACCGACGCGGTCGCGTACATGAGCGAAAAGGGCGTCATCGGCGGTTTCCCCGACGGATCGTTCAAGCCGAAGGACACGCTGACGCGCGCGCAGGCGGCGAAGATCATCTGCACCGTCTTGGAGGGCGCGGATAAGGTCGACGCCATCACGGCGACGGCGAATTTCGCCGACGTGCCCGCGGAGCACTGGGCGTCGAAGTTCGTCGGCTACTGCGCGGACAAGGGCATCGTCTCGGGCGTGGGCGGGGGCAAGTTCAATCCCAACGGGCAACTGACGAACGCGGCGTTCGCGAAGATGCTGCTGGTTGCCTTCGGCGCGGACGGCGCGAAGTTCACGGGCAGCGAATGGGTCATCAGCGTACAGAAGGCGCTGCGCGAGCAGAACATGAACTACAAGGTCGGCGCGTCGGACGAGCCGATGCAGCGCGAGCAGGCGTGCCAGATGGCGTATAACTTCATGCGAACAGAGGAGCTGAAAAACGTGACCGGCTATCAGGAAGTCACCGTCGTGCCGACGGCGCAGAACGTCAAACTGCTCGGCAGAGCGGAAGCATCGTCGGACGGCGTGACGCTGAATTTCCCGTGCGACGGCGTCGAATTCACGACCGACTGCACGGGTGAGATCAAGGTGCAGTATTCCACAAAGGCGTCGCACTATCTGACGGCGTTCGTCGACGGCAAGGAGACCGGCGCGCGCGTGACCGTTCCCGTCGGCAGCGGCACGGTGTCGATCTACCGCTTCATCGAGCCGGGTGAGCATACCGTGCGCAACGTGCAGGACAGCGAGGTCAACACCTCCGGCAGCCGCGCGACGATAAAGGCGGTCGTGCTGCAGGCGAAGAGCAAAGACGTCAAGCCGACCGCGAAGAAGAGCCTGTATATCGAGTACGTCGGCGCATCGACGGTCGCGGGCTGCGGCACGCTGGGCGATCCGAAGACCGCGTGGTCGACCGCCACGCATTCGGGCACGCATTCGTGGGCGTATTTGGCGTCCGAGACGCTGAACGCGGACTATTCGATTGTCGCAAAGGGCGGCATCGGCTTCATCAAGGAGTCGGGCAAGGTCGTCTACAAGCCGATGTACTTCTGCCAGAACGCGTGGGTGGACAAAGACGCCAAGGCGTCCTTCAGCCGCATCCCGGATATCATGGTGTACGCCAGCGGCGGCAACGACAAGAAGCCGGACGATCTGGATCAGGCGTACTATCTGGCGGCGAAGGAATTCCTCACGGAGGCGCGCAAGACGCTCGGCAGCAAGACGAAGATCATCCTGACGCACGGACAGATGTCGGACGCGAAGCATCTGGAAGCGGATCTGCGCGCGATCAACGAGCTGGGCGGCGAGGCAAACGGCTTCTACGTCTTCCAGATGCCGCGCGGCAACGGCGGCGTGATCGCCACCGGCGCTTCGACCCCGCATCCGAGCGCTGCCGACAACGTCAGGGCGGCGGCGGCATTCTCGGAATACGTGCAGCAACTGCTGAAATAAGCGGAAGGAGATAGAACATGAAAAAACTATTTGCGCTCCTGCTGGCGCTCGTGCTGCTGGCAGGTATGGTTTCCGCCGCGTTTACGGACGCGGACAAGATCACGGCGGACTTCACCGAAGCGGTGGAGTACATGAGCGAAAAGAATATCATCGGCGGATTTCCGGACGGCACGTTCAAGCCGAAGGACACGCTGACGCGCGCCCAGGCGGCGAAGATCATCTGCACCGTTCTGGAGGGCGCGGACAAGGTCGACGCCATCACGGCGACGGCAAGCTTCACGGACGTGCCCGCCGAGCACTGGGCGGCAAAGTTCGTCGGCTACTGCGCGGACAAGGGCATCGTCTCGGGCGTCGGCGGAGGTAAGTTCGATCCCAACGGCAAACTGATCGGCGCGGCGTTTGCCAAGATGCTGCTGGTCGCCTACGGTGAGGACGGCAGCAAGTTCACCGGCGAAAACTGGATCATCAACGTGCAGAAGACGATGCGCGAAAAGGGCATGAGTTTCAAGGTCGGCGCGACGAGCGACCCGATGATGCGCGAGCAGGCGTGCCAGATGGCGTACAACTTCCTGGCAACGGAGGAGATCGCCAAGGTCGAGGGCTACACGGACACGACGGTCAAATTCACCGCCTCCAACGTCAAGCTGCTCGGCAGGGCGGAGGCGACTGCCGACGGTGTGGTCTGCCACTTCCCGGGCGACGGCGTGGAGTTCACGCTGGACTGCAAGGGCAATCTCAATCTGGACTATGTCGGCACCGCCTCCGCGACCTATACCACGTTCGTTGACGAAGTGGAGTCGGCAAGCCGCACCAGTGTCAGTACCAGCGCGAAATCGGGCGTCTGCTACCGCTTTGTGAAGCCGGGCGAGCACACGATCCGCATCGTGCAGGACACCGAGGTCAACACCTCCGGCAAGGTCGCCACGCTGACAGGTCTGACCGGCTCGGTCAAGACCGGCGCGAACGCGAAGCCGACGGCGAAAAAGAGCCTGTACATCGAATTCCTCGGCGACTCCATCACCGCGGGCTGCGGCACGCTGGGCAATCCCAAGACCGACTGGTCGACCTCGACGCATGCGGGCAGCAAGTCCTACGGCGTCTTCACGGCAGAGAAGCTGGACGCAGACTACGCGCTGATCGCCAAGGGCGGCATTGGCGTCACGAAGCCGTCCGCCAACATCACGATCACGGAGATGTTCCTGTATCACGACGCGTGGCAGGACAAGACCGTCAAGGCGAAGCGTGACCGTATGCCGGACGTCGTGGTCATCGCCATGGGCGCGAACGACAAGGAGGAGAGCCCCGACACCGTCTTCCACGACGGACTGAAGGCGTATGCCGAGACCGTGCGCGAGACGGTGGGCGCCAAGGCGAAGATCGTGTTCATCTACGGCATGATGAGCGTCAAGCACGAGGCGGTGCAGACGGGCGTCTGTGAGGAGCTCGGCGGCGCGGCGAAGGGCTACTACGTATTCAAGATGCCCACGCTCATCAACGGCGTGCCCGCAAAGGTGGGCGGCACCCCGCACCCGAGCGCGGCGGACAATATGAAGTCCTCGAGCCAGCTGGCGGAGTTCATCAAGTCGATCCTGTGATCACAACAAAAAGACGACCTGCTTTCGCAGGTCGTCTTTTTGTTGTGCGTTATTTTGCTTTGCCGGTGTTGATGTCGGCGAATGCCTTCGCCGGACGGTAGGCAAGATAGAAGTTCCAGTCCTTGCCCAGATCGGGATTGGTCTTCAGCAGTTCGGCGTATTCCTTGGCGCCCTTTTCACCGCTGAAATCGTACAGATGATAGTCGGAGCTGCCGTCCTTGGTGTAGCGGGAGAAGATCATCTTGCTGTCCGTCAGCTTGACGCCGGTCCAGTAGGTGCTGTTGCCGGTGTACGCCAGGCACAGCACGTCGCCGATCTCCAGCTTGTCGAACGTCGGATCCGGATCCAGCCCGACGTCCAGCATGTACGGACCGCCGCGGTAGCTGTCCAGGAACATGCTCCACAGAGCCTCCTGTCCCTCGGGCGCCTCAAACAGCGTCGTGTACTGGTACTTGGAGCCCGTCTCCAGGTTCTTGCCGTTGTTGCGGAACATCGTCTTGACGAACGTCATCATGGTCTGTTCCTTCGTGACGGACTTCAGATCAATCCCGAGCTTACTGTAGACGCTTTCCGCAAAGTTCGTGTTCTTGCCGCTCCATTTGGCGTCCTCCGTCGCCATCGCGGCGAGCTTTGCCTTGTTCTCGTCCGACAGCGGCGTATAGGCGTCGTCCGTGAAAACGGGCTCCTCGCCGTAGGTCGGCTCCGGACCGACATACGCAGACTTCACGCCGTCGACGAGCGACGGACGGAGCACAAAGAACACGTCGTAGGTGAACGCCTTCCAGATAAACGCCTCCGTCTTTGCCTGATCCAGGCAGGTGATGTGCCCGTCGGCGGTCTGCTGCAGCATTCTGCCGTCGCCGATCGCGACGCCCATGCGGCACTCGGTCGGTTTCCCCGCGCTCGTCTTCAGATAGACCAGAATATCGCCCGGCTCCAGATAACGCTGCTTGAACTCGTTGATCTGCGTCTTGTGATCGACGAGCGTCAGGTAGCCGCCGAAGTAGTTGGGCACCAGCATGCCGCCGTACTCCGAGCCGTCCTTCAGATAAAACGCCGAGCCGCTCTTCGTATAAGAGGTGTAGGGCAGGCAGCGGGAAAGCGACTTGTTTTTATAGGATTTGTACTCAAACAAATCGTCCAGCAGCTCCGCCGCCGTCGGCAGCTGCAGATCGACGCCTGCGCCCTTGGCGTAGACGCGCTCGGCAAACTCCGTGTCCTTGGCAAGCGCGCTGATGTTATAGGTCTCGCGCCACTGACTGACCGGCGTGTCGGCGAGCTTTTTCAGCCCCTCCTGCGCCTCCGCGCTCAGCTTCGCGC
>JAFSXP010000150.1 GCA_017443965.1 Oscillospiraceae bacterium | reverse complement strand
TGGACGGCGGCGTGATCGTCGAAGAGGGCGCGCCGGACAAGGTCTTCGGCGCACCGGAGCAGGAGCGCACACGGCAGTTCCTGCGCAACTATCAGCAATGACGCGCGAAGTTTCTTACGCGCTGATGGACCCGGACGGCAACCGTACCGTGCTGGTCACGACGCCGGTCTCCGTCGCCGAACAGCCCGCCGTCGCGGCGGCGCTGATGGCGCAGGAGCCGACGGCGGAGCAGACCGGGTTTTTCTCCCGCGAGGGGGATAAACTCACGCTGCGCATGGCGGGCGGCGAATTCTGCGGCAACGCCACGATGAGCGCGGCGGCGTATCACGCCGTGAAGGCGGGGATTTCAGGCGGCGTTTTTGCCGTGACCGTCTCCGGCGCGGACGCGCCCGTTCGCGTGGAACTTGAGCCGCTTTCCGGCGGCGCGTGGCAGGGGACGGTGGCAATGCCCACGCCCGTTTCGGCGCGGCAGGTGCGGTTTCCCGACGGGCAGACGCTGCCGGTCGTCGCGTTCAAGGGCATTTCGCACGTGATCGCAGAGCAGCCGATTTCGCGCGAAGACGCGGAGCGGCTCGTCAAATCGCGGTGTGCGTATCTCGGCGCGGACGCGCTGGGGCTGCTGTTTCTCGACCGTCGGGCGAACACGCTGACGCCGCTCGTCTACGTGCCCGCGGCGGACACGCTGTTCTGGGAAAGCGCCTGCGGCAGCGGCGCGTCGGCGGTCGGCTGGTGGCTGGCATGCGAAGTCGACAAGCGGGTGACAAGCGCGTTCCGCCAGCCGGGCGGCACGCTGACGGTCACGGCTTCGCCGGACGGAGAGATCACGCTGCGCGGCACGGTCAGATGCGTGTACGAAAAGACCGTTTCAATCGATTTATAAAGCAACAAAAACGACCGTCCGTATGGACGGTCGTTTTTATGTATGTGTCTTGCTTATTTCTTTCTCGTCTTCGGCACGAGGTCGATGGCGACCGCGGCGAGGATGACGAAGCCCTTGATGGTCTGCTGCAGGTCGGGGGATGCGCCCATCATCGACATGCCGTTGTTCAGAATGGCGATGACGAAGCAGCCGACCAGCGCGCCTGCGATAGAACCTGCGCCGCCGTGGACGGAGGCGCCGCCGACGTAGCAGGCGGCGATGGCGTCCAGCTCATAGCCGACGCCGGCTTTCGGCGTCGCCACGGCGGAGCGCGCCGCGTAGACAAGACCTGCGACCGCCGCCATCATGCCCATGTTGGTGTAGGCGAGGAACATCGTCCGGCGATCCTTGATGCCGCTGAGCGCCGCCGCCTTGCGGTTGCCGCCGACGGCGTAAAGGCTGCGCCCGAAGATCGTGCGGTTGCAGATAAAGTTATACAGCAGGCACAGCGCCAGCATGATGAACAGCACGATGGGGTAGCCGTTCGCCGTTGCGATCTGCACGGAAAGATACAGCACCACGGCGCTGATGACCACGCTGGAGGCGATGGTCACCCACACGGACTTGACCGGCACGCCGTTTTTGACCTTTTGCTGCCGCGCTCTGACCTGCATAACGATGTAGATCACGCACGCGACGATCGCAAGCGCCATCGTCGTCCACTTGAAGCCGCTGCCGGTCAGCTCGGGGATGTAGCCGCCCGCCATGGTGCGGAAGCCCTGATCGTTGATCGGGATGGACTTGCCGTCGAGAATGATCTGTGTCAGCCCGCGGAACACCAGCTCGCCGGAGAGCGTGACGATGAACGGCGGGATGTCGAATTTCGAGATCCAGAAGCCCTGCCACGCCCCGATGGCGATGCCGGACACCAGGCAGATGATCGCAGCCGGCAGCACGGGCAGACCGGACTGCATCAGCACGGCGGCTTCCGCGCCGACAAATGCCAGCACGGAGCCGACGGAAAGGTCGACGTTGCCGGTCAGAATGACGGGCAGCATGCCGAGGATCAGCAGGACGATGTAGGAGTTTTGCAGGATCAGATTCGTCAGGTTGATCGGGGTGAAGATCAGACCGTTCGTCAAGAAGTGGAACAGCACGGCGATCAGCACCAGAATGATGATCATGCTGTACTGGCGAAGGATCTTTGTGACCTTTACGCCCTCGTGATTCTTTATGTTTTCCATATCCATTCTCCCGTTCTAAATGAGTTGGTGCATCAGGCTTTCCTGCGTCGCCTCGGCGGCGGGCACGTCGCAGCGGATCTCGCCCTCGTTCATGACGTAGATCCGGTCGCAGATGCCCAGCAGCTCCGGAAGCTCCGAGGAGATGACCAGCACGCATTTGCCCTCGGCGGCAAGCTCGTTGATGATGCAGTAGATGTCATACTTCGCGCCGACGTCAATGCCGCGCGTCGGCTCGTCCAGCAGCAGCACGTCCGGCCGGTTGAACATCCATTTCGCCAGCACGACCTTCTGCTGGTTGCCGCCGGAGAGGCTGCCGGCGTTCTGGAAGATGGTTGCGCACTTCACGCCGAACCGCTTTGCGTTTTCGCCGGTCTCCTTGATCTCCTTGTTCAGATCCATCACGCCGCCCCTGGTGATGCGGCGGAGATTTGCCAGCGAAATGTTTTTGCTGATCGTCTGGTCGAGGATCAGACCGTACTGCTTGCGGTCCTCGGACAGGTACGCGATGCCGTTCTGGATCGCCTTTGAAACGGTGGAGGTGTCGATCTTCTCGCCGTCCTTATACACCTCGCCGGAGATATGGCAGCCGTAGCTCTTGCCGAACACGCTCATGGCAAGCTCGGTGCGCCCCGCGCCCATCAGACCGGCAAGCCCCACGACCTCGCCCTTGCGCAGCTTGATGTTCGCGTGCTTGATGACCATCTTGTCCGGATATTCGGGGTGATGCACGCACCAGTCGCGGATCTCGAACGATACCGCCTCCTCCGGCGCGTGATGCTTTTCGGGGTAGCGGTTGGACATCTCGCGCCCGACCATGTGGCGCACCAGCTCGTTTTCGGTGACCGATTTCGCGTCGGGGAAGTCCGCGACGGTCTTGCCGTCGCGCAGCACGGTGATCGAATCCGCCACGTAGCAGATCTCGCCGAGCTTGTGGGAGATGATGATGCAGGTGATGCCGTCCGCCTGCAGCGTTTTCAGCAGATCGAGAAGATGCTTGCTGTCCCGCTCGTTCAGTGCGGCGGTCGGCTCGTCCAGAATGAGGATCTTGCAGTTTTTGCTCAGCGCCTTGGCGATCTCGATCAGTTGCTGCTTGCCGACGCCGAGCGTTCCGACGGGCGTCTGCGGATCCTCGTGCAGCCCGACGCGCTCCATCAGCGGGATGGCGTTTTTGTAGGTGAGGTTCCAGTCCATCACGCCGTGCTTGCCCTGGATGTGGCCCATGAATATGTTTTCCGCGATCGACAGCAGCGGGATCAGCGCCAGCTCCTGGTGGATGATGGCGATGCCCGCCTGCTCCGACTGCTGGATGTTTTTGAATTTGCACTCCTGCCCTTCCACGAAGAACTGACCGGAGTATTCGCCCTCCGGCCAGATGCCGGACAGGACGTTCATCAGCGTGGATTTGCCGGCGCCGTTTTCGCCGACGAGCCCGTGGATCTCGCCGCGCCTGACCTCAAACGTGACGTCGTCCAGCGCTTTGTTGCCGGAAAAATCCTTGGTGATGTGTTTCATCTCTAGGATCAGATCCTGCATGAACACGCCTCCTTCTCCTTGGATCTATGCGGGGGATACCGAAGCAGAAGCCCGAGCCCGAAGGCCCGGGCTTCCGGATCGTGCTTTATCCGTTGATCTCGGCCTCGGTGTAGAAGCCGACTTCCGCCAGATAGTTGTAGTTGTTCTTGTCGATCAGCAGCGGATCGTACGTCTTTGCGGGAACGTCGATCACGTTGTTGTTGTAGGTGACGGTGTCCTTGATCTCCTCGCCGTTCATGAGCTGCTCGGCAACGGGGATCAGGATGTCGGACAGCTTCTGCGCGTCAAGGAACGCGGTCATGGACTGCTTGCCTTCCTTGATGTAGTGGATGGCTGCCAGCTCGGCGTCCTGACCGGTCGTGATCGGGAACGGATTGGCTTCGGTGCCGGAGCCCGCAGACTCCAGCGACGGGATCACGCCCATGGTCAGGCAGTCCGCGGCGACCAGAACGGCGTCGAGGTGCTTGTCGCCGTAGAAGCCGGAGAGGATGTTGTCCATTCTCTGATGCGCCTTCTCGGTGTCCCACGACTGGATGGCGGTCTGGTCATAGGTCTGCTGACCGGACTGCACGACCAGCTGGCCGTTGTCCAGATACTGCTGGAGGATGCCCATGGCGCCGTCGTAGAACAGCAGCGCGTTCGGGTCGTCCTGCGAGCCGGAGAAGATCTCCAGATTGAACGGGCCCTTGCCCTCGGCGAGGCCGAGCTGATCGGCGATGTACTGGCCCTGCAGCTCGCCCATCTTGACAAGGTCGAACGTGACGTAGAAGTCGACCGCCTCGGTGTCGGTGATCAGACGGTCTTCGGCGATGACGTAGATGCCTGCGGCTTTCGCCTTTTCGCAGGCGTCGGTCAGCGCGCCGCCGTCGACCGCGACGATGACCATCAGGCGCACGCCCTTGGTGATCATGTTCTCGATCTGCATGACCTGCTTGGCGGGATCGTCCTCGGCGTACTCGATCTCGACCTTATAGCCGGCTTCCTGGAAAGCCGTGGTCAGACGGTTGCCCTGGACGGACCAGATGGACTGCTCTTTCGTCGGCATCAGGATACCGACGCTGCCCTTGTCCTCACCGGTCGCCGGCTTGGTGGTCGTTTCGCCGCAGCCGGCGAGCAGACCGCACAGCATGATCGCTGCGAGCAAGATTGCGATGATTTTTTTCATGATTTGTGTCTCCTCCTTAAAATAGTCGGGGTGAGAGTGATACTGCTTCATTTTAGCAGCATTGCTGTATTCATTTTATAGAAAGATCGAAATGATGTCAATTCAGCAAACTGCACAGAACGGGCATGGTGTTTATGGAAAATATACATAAAAAATCGTTGATTTTCGGTATGATGTTGTGAAATAATAACAAAATCGGACAAAAAAACACGTCCGATCCTACAGGATCGGACGTGTTTTTGCGATCACAGGTCGCAGCTTCTGACCGTGCGCGGGAACGGCAGCACGTCGCGGATGTTGCCGATGCCGGTCAGGTACATCACGCAGCGCTCAAAGCCCAGACCGAAGCCGGCGTGGCGGTTCGAGCCGTACTTGCGCAGGTCCAGATAGAACTGATAGTCCTTCGGATCCAGCCCCAGCTCGTTCATGCGGGCGAGCAGCTTGTCGTAGTCGTCCTCGCGCTGGCTGCCGCCGATGATCTCGCCGATGCCGGGCACCAGGCAGTCCATCGCGGCGACGGTCTTACCGTCGGGATTGAGCTTCATGTAGAACGCCTTGATCTCCTTCGGATAGTCCGTCACGAAGACGGGGCGCTTGAAGATCTTCTCGGTCAGATACCGCTCGTGCTCGGTCTGCAGGTCGCAGCCCCAGAAGACCTTGTAATCAAACT
>JAFSXP010000149.1 GCA_017443965.1 Oscillospiraceae bacterium | reverse complement strand
GGCGGCATGCACCACATCTTCGAGCTGTGGGAGAAGATGGAGCGCTTCAACTGCGACATGGTCATGATGTACGACCAGCTCCAGTGCAAGGGCATGCAGGGCGTCGTCGGCCTCTTCGAGGACGAATTCCGCAAGCGCAACATCCACGCCATCTGGATGCCCCACGCGCTGCCCGACAAGCGCACGGTCTCCCGCGGCGAGATCCGCCGCATCATCAACGACTACATGAGCACCGTCATGAAGGAAGAGCCGCTTGACCCGTCGCTGCTCGAGTTCGACGACGACATGAGCTGGTAAGGAGGCAGAATGATGAACAAGAAAAAGCTGGCAAAGGCCGTCCTCAAGGACGCCAGAAGGCTGAAAAAGGACACCAAAAAGCTCAAGGCGCTCAAGAAAGCCCAAAAGGCTGCAAAGCGCGGCAAAAAGCCGTCCGCCGGCTATGCGGTCCTGAAGGTGTTCGGCAAGCTGTTCGCCATCCTCGCCGCAATCTACGCGGTGCTGTTCTCGGTCTTCTTCTTCGACCTTGACGGCAAGCTGCTGTACTATGTGGTCGAGCCCTTCCTCGTCAAGCACTATGACAGGATGGACCGCAAGAACCCGCTGGATGTACCCTACGAAATGAAATAACCAACAGGCAAAAAATATCCCGCCGGATGTATCCGGCGGGATATTTTCAGCTGTTCAATTGCCTGACCGACTTGACGATCTCCTCCGACGCCTGCCACGCGGCGTACAGCGCGTCGCGGTAGCCGCCCATGCGGTCATAGGCGTCCACGGTCTCGTCGATGCGTTCGCGCAGCATGGCCAGCTGGCGCTGCAGATCGTCGCGCTCCTCGTCCGTGCAATCGTCCTCGACCGCGCGCTGCGCCAGCTCCAGCATGGCCTCCAGCAGCTCCTGCACCTCGTCAAGCATCGCCTCGGCAAAAATAGGATCCATCTCCATAGCGTTCGCCCTCCTTTGCCGTCATTATAACGGATGGTTTCAAAAATTGCAACACCGTTTAGAAAATGCTAAGAGCTGATCTCAATGGCCCGCACCACGGCGTCCCTGACATACAGATCTGCTCTGCCGTAGCTGCGCGCGGTCTCGATGTCACTGATCCATGTGCCGCTATCCTTGTTGTAGATCAGCACGTTGGAGGGGATCGTAAACGTACTGCCGCTCACGGTCACTGCCGTGTCTCCGATCCAGGCCGAGGTTGGGACGTTGCTGTACTTCGTCAACTTCTCCAGGCTTTCGATCACCTTGCCTTCCGCATTCGCAACGCGCATGTAGGCAAAGTCGCCGGTCGCGATATCCTGATACGAGGGATAGCCCTCCGTCTTGCCGCTGCCGTAGTCGATGGCAACCGTGCGGCCGTCCGCCGTGTTGTCCACGATCACGCGGCCGAAGAACTCGAACTTGCTGAGCGTGCTGCCCATGACGATGACGTCCACCCTGCCGGCGCTGTCCGTGTGTGCGTAGCGGATCTGGTCGGCGGGCACGGTCTGCGTCGTCAGCTCGCCCAGCGCGGTCTGCCTGCCGTTTTCGTCGATGAGCATCACATTGTCCGCGAGACTCGTGTTGCCGAGCTTCCGCGCCGGCACGTCCAATATGCCGCGCGCGCCGCCGCTTTGGACGGTCACATAGACCTTGCTGCGATCCTGCGTGATGCGCCCCACCTGACCGCTGACGCCCGAAACCGTGCAGTCCAGCGCCAGCAGGCTGCCGCCGCAGATCATACTCACCTTGCCGCCGACGTCCACATACGCCAGCGCGTTGCTCTGGGAGCCGTTCTCTCCGGACAGCGCGCCCGCGATCTGGCCGTCCGCGGTCAACTGCAGGACAAGCTGCTGTCCCGGCTTAAAGAGGGACAGGCTCTGCTGCGCCGTCGGCAGCACGTTGAAGGTCGTACCCAGCGCCTTGACCGTCACCGGCGCAGCGGGCGACGGCGTCGCCTCCTCGTAGTACGCCAGCACCCGCGTGTCGCAGGCCAGCAAAGCGTTCGCCGACGCGCTGTAGGTCACGACATCGCCGCGTTTGAGCGCCGCGCGGCTCAAACGCACGCCGTTGCGGTAGACGCTGTAGTTCGTCGCGCCGCCGGTCAGTCCCTCGACGCCCGCGACAGAGCCGTTCTCTGTAAGGATGACCGCCGCGTTGGCGATCGCGCCGGTGCCGGCAGTGCTCACCGTCGGCAGGAAGGTCAGCGCCTTCGCGGTCTCCTTCGCGTCATAGACGACGCGGCCGCGCAGGCCGGTCAGGGTCGAGACCGCGCCGGGATGGACCATCTCCACCGTCGTGCCGTCCACCAGGCGCAGCGTGCCCTTGGCGATGTCCACGGACAGAAGCGTCGTCTCCTTGCCCATGGTCATGAGCGTGCCGCCGCCGGACTTGTCCGCCCGCAGCGCGTTCACGAACAGCTGCGCCGCCTGCGCGCGGGTGATCGCGCCGTTGGGGTCGTTCGAGAGGCCCTTGGTCAGGCCGCAGGCCGCACCGAGCGCGATGTAGCCCTGGGGCCAGACGCCGCCGCTGTCCTTATCCGTGTAGCCAAGGGCGCGGGCGAGCACCGTGACCGCCTCGCCGTAGGTGATGTTGCGGTCGGGCGCGAAATTGCCGTCCGGATTGCCGTGCATCACCGCGGGCATGTTCTCCCCCGACGCCGTGGTCGCGAGGTTGATGTAGCCCGCCGCCCAGTGCGCCGCGCGCACATCCGGGAAGACGGTGCGGCTGCGATAGCGCACGATCTGGTCGCCGCGGCCCTGCAGCTCGATCGCCATCTTGCAGAACTCGGCGCGCGTCAGGTTGCTGTTCGGGCGGAACGAGCCGTTTTCGTCGCCGCCGATGACGCCCATCAGGCGCAGGACCTCGACGTTCTGCGCGACGGCGGTATTCGTCACGTCCGCAAAGCCGCCCAGCGCGAATGCCGCCGGCGTGAGCGACAGCGTCAGCGCGAGCGCGAGCACCGCCGCAAAGAATCTCTTTTTCATACAGGAGCCTCCCTCATTCCGCGCGCAAGGCGACCACCGGCTGCAGGCCGGACGCCTTGATGGCGGGATACATACCAAAAATAATGCCCAGCGACACCGAGAACGCAAACGCGCCCAGCGTGATCTTTGGCGACGGATACAGCGACATGCCGTCAAAAAGCAGCCTGCCCGCAAGGTGCGTGCCGCCGTAGCCGATGGCGATGCCGATAACGCCGCCGATGCCGCAGATCATCGCCGCCTCGACCAGAAACTGCGTCACGATGGAGCTGCGTTCCGCGCCGATGGCGCGGCGGATGCCGATCTCCCGCGTGCGCTCGGTGACGGTGACGAGCATGATGTTCATGATGCCGATGCCGCCCACCAGCAGCGAGATGCCCGCGATGCCGCCCAGCACCACCGAGATCATGGTCAGCGCGCTGTTGCTCTCGTCCATCCATTGCTGCTCGCTGTAAGCGCTGCCGTAGCCGATGGTGTTGTCCTTCGTCAGCGTGACCATGTAGGCGTTGAGCTTGTTGGTCACGGAGTTGATGGACTGCGCGTCCTTCACCTTGACCACGCACTCGCTGAGGTCCGCGTCCATGTTCGGCACAAAGCGCGTCACCGTGTAGGGCAGCGCGATGATGTTGTCCAGCGAGTAGCTGCTGTCCGCGTCCTTTTCGGCATAGATGCCGACGACCTCAAACGGCACGCCGTTGATCATGACGTCCTGATACATCGGGTCGGCGTAGTCGAACAGCACCTTCGCCGCTTTCGCGCCGAGGACGCAGATCTGGTGGTAGTCGTCCACGTCAATCTTGCTGATGTCCCGCCCGCGCGCGATCTGGAAGTTGTTGCACAGCGAGTACTGGTCGCTGCCGAGGTAAACGCGGGGGCGGTCCTGCCAGTCCATGGTGTCCGAGGTCTTGGCGCCGTATTTGACCGTGCACCAGGTCTGCGCGTTGGGCGTGACGCCCACCACCACGTCGCCGAGGCCCTGGCAGTAGTCGTAGACGCTCTCGAAAATGCTGCCGCCGTTGTAGAGGTAGCCGTAGACCGTGACCTTGTTGGTGCCCTGCGCCTCGAACGCCTCCATCATCTTGTCGTTGTAGCCCGATACGGTGGCGACGATGGTCATGACCGACGCAATGCCGATGATGATGCCCAGCATCGTCAAAAATGAGCGTCCTTTTTTCGCGAGGATGGACTTGACCGCCATTTTGACGGCTTGACCGAATTTCATAGCCAATCCACCTCCTGCGCGTGATCCTCGACGATC
>JAFSXP010000148.1 GCA_017443965.1 Oscillospiraceae bacterium | reverse complement strand
GACGCAGCAGGCAGTTCGCGGCGGCATGTGGGCATGCCGCCCTACGGCGCAGTCGTTCGTTTTCCGCGTAGGGCGGGGTGCCCACACCCCGCCGTTGGGCACTGCCGGGCATAAAAAAGAGAACAACCGTCGGCTGCTCTCAAACGCTATTCTTTACTGTCCCTCCCGACGATGTAGTCCAGACTGACCTTGTAGTGATCCGCAAGCGCAATCAGAAAATCGACGGGGATCGTGCGTGTACCCTTCTCGTACCGACGGTAGACCTCGCGCTTGCAGCCCAGCAGATCGGCGACCTCCTGCTGCGTCAGATCGTGGTCGATGCGCAAATCCTCCAGTCGACGGAAATACATGAAATCACCCTTGACTATGCTACCATTCAGTGGCATAATGTTGCCATAAATGCCACCATACGGTGGCAAATTATTGGGAGGTACTTGAAATGAAGAAGATTCTTGCCGTCCTTTTGGCGCTTGCGCTTTTGTGCACGTTTGCGCCGTTCGCCGCCGCGGAGAAAGCCCCCGCGGAGCCCGCCGCGGAAGCGGCAGAAGCGCCCGTGCAGGCGGAGCAGCCCGCGGACGGGCTTTTGGAGCAGCTACAGCTGAGAAAAGCGGCGCGCCGTGAATCGCCGGTCGGCGATCCCGAGGTGATCCTCAGCGGCGAATGCGGCACGGGCGTGACTTGGCAGCTTGACGACGAGTTCACGCTGACCGTCGGCGGTTCCGGCGAGATCCAAACGTATTCGGCGTACACCGCCGTGCCGTGGTATACCCTGTCGGGCATGATCCGCAAGATCGTGGTCGAGGACGGGATCAGGGTGATCCCGAGCGGCACATTCCGCAGCTGCACGGCAGTGGAGGAGATCGTGCTGCCGTTCGTGGGGTATACAAAACAGACCGCGATTGCGGATTCTCAATATGCGGTTTTCGGTTATATTTTTGGATATGATTCTACAGAAAAAGCTTGGCTTGGCGGTTCCGATGCAACGATTGCCTCTATGAGAAATCGCACAGAGTATCAAAACGCAGCGAACAAAGGCACGGTCCAGTATGCAGTAAAATATAGCAATGATTACCATAGCCTTTATTACTATTATATCCCCACCTCGCTGCGCAGCGTGACGATCACGGGCGATACGTACATCCCGACGAATGCCTTTGCCAACTGCGATTTCCTGACGGAGATCCGTCTGCCGGAGAGTGTGACGGAGATCGGCAGCTATGCGTTCTACAACTGTGACGGGCTGACCGGCTTTGTGCTCCCGGACGGCGTGCGGACGCTTAACGGCAATGCGTTCCTTGACTGCGCAAATCTGCAGCAGATCGACTCTGGAACACAGCTACAGACGATCGGGGCAAAGGCGTTTGCCGACTGCGCGCAATTGGAGCAAATCACGCTTCCGGCGACGGTTTCAACCATCCACAGCGATGCATTTTCCGGCTGCACGGACCTACAGGATGTGCATATTTCCGATCTTGCGGCGTGGTTGCAGATCGCCTTCGGCAGCGAGGCGGCAAATCCGCTGTATGTCGGCGCTGGCAAGCTGTACCTCAACGGCGAGCTGCTGACGGAGCTGACCGTACCGGACGGCACGACGGCGATCAAGATGTATGCATTTGACGGCGCGTCCGCGATCCGAAAAATCGTCGTGCCGGATTCGGTGACGTCGATCGGCGTCCGCGCGTTCCGCGGCTGCACGGCGCTGGAGGAGATCGTGCTGCCGTTCGTGGGGCAGACAAAGCAGACGGCGATTGCGGCTTCTGCAACTGCGGTTTTTGGTTATATTTTTGGATATGATTCTACAGAAAAAGCTTGGCTTGGCGGTTCCGATGCAACGATTGCCTCTATGAGAACTTTTACAGATTATAAAAACGCAGCGAACAAAGGCACAGTCCAGTATGCAGTAAAATTGAGCGATAATTACCATAGCCTTCGTTACTATTATATCCCCACCTCGCTGCGCAGCGTGACGATCACGGGCGATACGTACATCCCGACGAATGCCTTTGCCAACTGTGATTTCCTGACGGAGATCCGTCTGCCGGAGAGTGTGACGGAGATCGGCAGCTATGCGCTTTACAACTGCGACGGACTGACGAGTCTGGAGCTTTATCCAAATCTGACCAAGCTCAACGCGAACGCCGTGCTGGACTGCGCAAACCTGACCGACGTCTATTACCACGGGACGCGCAGCGAGTATCTTGCCATCAATGGCGTGGATCAGTTCAACGATATGACGCCGCACTTCACCGCAAGCGGCACGTGCGGCGAGAACGTCACGTGGGAGATCGACTTTGACGGCACGCTGATCCTCGACGGCGAGGGCGCGGCGACCGGCATGGGCTATCTCGGCTACTATGATTCGATCCAAGCGGTTGCGATCCGGTCCGGCGTGACCTCGATCACGAACACGCGCTTCACGGCGCTTGCAAACAACGCGAGCTTCACCGTGGACGAGGCAAACGAATCGCTGAAGAGCGTGGACGGCATGGTGCTGAGCAAGGACGGCAAGACGCTGATCGCCGTCCCCGTCACCATGACCGGAACGCTGACCGTGCCGGGGAGCGTGGAGACCATCGCGGCAAGCGCCGCGCAGAATACGAAGATCGGCGAGGTCGTGCTGCCGAAGCGCCTGAAGGCGATCGAATCGAACGCGTTTGCCAATACGACGCTCTCGTCCGTCACCTTCGGCGGCAGCGAGGACGGCTGGTCCATGGTGACGGTCGCCTCCGGCAACGATCAGATCCACGACGTGGTGTGCCTGCTGCCCAACGACCCGCACGTCTGGGACGACGGCGTGGTGACGACGCAGCCGACCTGCACGGAGGCGGGCGTGCGCACGTTCCGCTGCGCGGATTGCGAGCTGACCAAGACGGAGGAGGTCCCCGCCCTCGGTCACGACTGGAGCGCGGAGAAGCAGGTTATCACCGAGGCGACCATGACCGAAACGGGTCTGCGCGGCTACGTCTGCTCGCGCTGCCACGCGACGAAGGACGAGGAGGTCATCCCGAAGGTCATTGAGAACCTCTCCGGCGACCTCAACCACGACGGCGCGATCAACATGAAAGACCTGCTGCTGTTCCGCCAGTTCCTTGCCGGTGGCTACGGCGTCACGCTGGGGTAAGTACCCGTAGGGGCGATTGCAAAATCGCCCGCGTGTCGATGCGAGAGCAGTTTTCTGCGGGCGATTTGACAATCGCCCCTACGATAAAAAAGGCAGCTTCCTGCGGGAAGCTGCTTTTTTGCGCCGCAGCGATGGCTCCCTCTCAGAGGGAGCTGTCAGCGGAACTGACTGAGGGAGTTACTCCCTCCGTCTCGCCTTCGGCGAGCCACCTCCCTCCATGAGGGAGGCCTCCGTGCAGTGTGCTACGCGATCTCGATATACTGCGCTTTGACATAGCCGTTCGTGCCGTCGTAGCCGACGGTGTACCAGTCGTCGTACGCGCCGTAGACGAGCACGCTCTCGCCGTTCGGGATCGAACGGTACACGCCGGAATCGAGATCGGGCGCGCTTCGCAGATTGACGCCGCCCGACGATACCCTGACGCGCCCGGCGCGGACGGGGGACGGCTCGAGAAACGGCAGCCCGAAAAACTGCGCGACGGACTTCGCCAGCGCCGCCGCGATCTGCCGCTCGCTGTCCTCGATCCACTTCGCGTCCTGCTCGTTGTCGTGATAGCCAAGCTCCGCCAGCACGGCGGGCGCGTCCGTTCTGCGCACCTCGCCGATGCGCGTGGTCGGCAGCGCGCGGACGCGGTCGGGCAGGGGATAGACGGGGCGGATATTTTCCACGATCAGATTCGCCATCGCCAGACCCTCGCGGCTGGTCGGGTAGTAGTACACGTCCACGCCGCGGACGTTTCCCGCGCCGCTCGGACCGGCGGCGTTCGAGTGCAGTGCCAGATGCAGATCGTATTGCCCGCCGTTCGATTCGCGGATCGCCGCGGCGGCGGACGACGCGGGATCGTTGCGCGTGAAGTTGATCCCCGACGCGCGCAGGAAAGGCTCCATCGCGTCGGCGATGCGGTTCATCCAGTACTCCTCGTTCCCGCGCGTGACGTAGGGATTGAACTCCTGCGTGGAGGGACTCAAAAACAGATACGGCATAGTGCAGCCACCTTTCCGTACACTCTATGCGCCGCCGACGCTGAAAATCTCGCATTTACAGCCGCGCGGAATTGTGATACAATGGAACGGACAGAGAGGTTATGGTATGCAGTACATCGTATTGGATATGGAGTGGAACCAGGCATGGCCCGGAAGCGCCGCCGCGCGGCGGCTGGAAACGCCCATCCACGGCGAGATCATCCAGATCGGCGCCGTCCGCGTGTCCGCCGAGCGTGAGGTGCGCGACGAGTTCCAGATTTTGATACGTCCGAAATACATCCGAAAACTCAACAGCAAGGTCAGCAAACTGACCGGCATCAAGGAAGCCGTGCTCAAGGAGCAGGGCGTGGAGTTTCCCGCTGCGATCGAGGCGTTCCGCCGCTGGATCGGCGGGGAGTTCGTGTTCCTGACGTGGGGGTACGACGATATCCGCATCCTGCGCGAAAATCTGCTGCTTTACAGCATGGACAGCGCGTGGGTGGAAAAGTGGTACAACGCGCAGCTGATCTTCAACGCGCAGACGGACGGCGGCTCCATGCAGAAGGCGCTGCTGACGGCGCTGGAGATCATGGGCATCGAGCCGACGCGTCCCGCGCACGACGCGCTGGGCGACGCGTATCACACCTCGCTGATCTGTGCGCGGCTCGATCTGGAGAAGGGCATGCGCGAATACAGCGCCGCCAAGGAAAAGCAGCCGAAGCCGCAGCAGTCCGATCTGCTGCCCGACTGCATCGGCAGGCAGGTGTTCGAGGGCTTTGCCGACCGCGCGGACGCCATCGAGGCGATGACCGGCGAAAAGAACGCCTGTCCGGAGTGCGGCAGGCAGATGACCGCGCAGCAGTGGCTCAGCCAGCCGGGCAGCCGCTACATGACGCGCGCGACCTGTAAAAAGCACGGCGGCTATCTGGTGCGCATCCGCATCCAGCCGCAGGACGACGGCACCGTGCGCGTCGGGCGGCTCGTCTACACCGGCGACAGCGAGGCGGCGAAATCCTACGACCGGCTGATCGCCCTGCGCGAAAAGCCGCGCCGCCGGAGGAGAAGAAGAAATGGGTGAGGCGTTTTCCCGCCTGCCCGGGCTGCTGTTACCGTGGTACGACGGCGGACACCGCAACCTTCCGTGGCGGCGGGACCGCGAGCCGTACCACGTCTGGCTTTCGGAGATCATGCTGCAGCAGACGCGGGTCGAGGCGGTCAAGGACTACTACGCGCGGTTCCTTGCCGAGCTGCCGGATATCCAAGCCCTCGCGGGCGCGTCGGACGACCGCTGCCGCAAACTGTGGGAGGGGCTCGGCTATTACACGCGCGTGCGCAATCTGCGCCTCGGCGCACAGCAGATCGTCGAGCGGCACGGCGGCGTGTTCCCGCAGGATTATGACGACGTCCGCGCGCTCGCGGGGATCGGCGATTACACCGCCGGCGCGATCTGCTCGATCTGCTTTGAGCAGCCGACGCCCGCCGTCGACGGCAACGTGCTGCGCGTCGCCACGCGGCTGACCGAGGACGCGCGTCCCGTAAGCGACGCCAAGTATAAGCGCGAACTGACAAAGGCGCTGGCGGCGGTATATCCCGCCACGCGCCGCGGCGATTTCACGCAGGCGCTGATGGAGCTGGGCGCGGTCGTGTGCGCGCCGAACGGCGCGCCGAAATGCGAAAGCTGCCCGTTGAGCCGGATCTGCGCGGCATACAAACACGGCACGCAGGTGGACTTCCCCGTCCGCGCGGCGAAAAAGCCGCGCCGAAAAGAGAAGCTGACGGTCTTCCTGCTGCGCTGCGGCGACCGCGTCGCCGTGCGAAAGCGCGGGGAGACGGGACTTCTCGCGGGGCTGTGGGAATACCCGAACGTGCCCGGGCATCTTGACATGGACGCGGCGCTCCGTCAGGCGGAGGCGTGGGAAACGCACCCTTCAGCGCCGCAGACCGTCACGGAAAAGACGCACGTCTTCACGCACGTCGAATGGGAGATGCGCTGCTATGCGATCTCCTGCGCCGCGCAGCCGCCGCTTTTCCGCTGGGCGACGGAGGAGGAGCTGCGCGGCGAGCTTGCGCTGCCGACGGCGTTTCGCATCTTAAGCTGAGGGGCGCCGAACCCCTGCCGCCTGTGGACGGCCCTGTTCGGTGCTTTCGCCCCCAGCTTGCTTGAAGGGCGCCAGCCCATCGGCGCTCGCTCGGAACGAAATCCCTCGAACATTGCTCGCCCACAGGTGCGAAGCAGTTTTCACGGAGCGGGATTTCGTCCGGACAAGGCAGTTGGCGCAGAGAATGCTTTGTGTATTGTCAAGACAACTAACGCAGTACGGGCGGAATCCGGCCCGTGAAAACCGACAGGGGTTCGACGCCCCTCAGCTTGGAATAAAAAAACACGGGCGATCCTAGATCGTCCGTGTCCTTTTATCTTTTTCAGAACGCCCAGGTGCCGTCTCGGAAGATCGGCACGGTTTTGCCGTCTTCCAGCTCCGCGTCGATGCGGAGATCGGCGGTGCCGATCATGAAATCGACGTGGATCATCGAATCGTTCAGCCCCAGCGCGTGGATCTCCTCGCGGCTGCGCTCGGTGTAGCCCTCGATGGTGTCGATATAGCCGCTGCCCAGCGCGAAGTGGCAGCTCGCGTTCTCGTCGATCAGCGTGTTGTAGAACAGCACGCCCGTCCGGTTGATCGGGCTGTCCCACGGCACGAGCGCCACCTCGCCGAAGTACGACGCGCCCTCGTCCATGGAGATCATCTTGCGCAGCAGCGCCTCGCCCGTCTCCGCACCGCAGTCCACGACCTTTCCGTGCTCGAAGCGCAGCCAGAATTTGTCGATGATGCCGCTCTGCCACGAAAGCGGCTTGGAGCTGTAGACGATCCCCTCGGTCTCGTCGCGCTTCGGCGTGCTGTAGCACTCGTCGGAGGGGATGTTTGCGTTATACGCCACGCCGGACTGATCTTTTCCGTCTCCGCCGCAGAACCGCGCCTCGGGGATCATGCCGACGGTCAGAGCGGTGCCGTTCGCGCTCTTGTAGTGCAGGCGGCGGATGTGCAGCCCGTTCAGATAGGCGCACCGCGCGTGCAGGTCGCGGTTGTGCTCCTCCCAGTTCTTCTCCGGGTCGCCGTAGACGCGCGAGACCTGCAAGATCATCTGCCACAGCTTTTCCACGGCGGCGGCGGGGCGCAGCTCCGGGAAGACCTTCTTCGCCCAGCCGCGGCTCGGTACGCACGCTACGCACCACTGCACCTTGCCCTCGCGCTTTTCGCGGTAGGGCTTGGTCAGCTTGCTGCGCGCCTGCTGACCGCGCGCCATCTTGGCGCGGTCGACGCCCTTCAGCCCGTCGGGATCCTCGCTGAACAGCGTGATCCGGCAGGGCAGCGTCTCGACCTGATGCTTCAGCTTTTCAAGCTGCCATTTTTCCACGCGGGCGAGCGTCTCGTCCGAGCGGTATTTCACATGGAGCTTCTGCAGCGGCTGATGCGACCACTCCACCGTCACGTTTTCCGCGCCCGCCTTGTAGCACTCCTCGGCAAGCATCGTGACGAACTCCGGCTGATCCAGCTTCGCGGCGATCACGACGGACTGCCCAGGCTGCACGCGCACGCCGGTGCGGGCGATCAGCCGCGCATAGGCGCGAAGATCTGTTTTTCGCATGGGAACATCTCTCCTTTTTCTCACGATTTGCACCTACATATTAGCACGTTTTGCAAAAATCGCAAAGGTGTCATTGACAAAAACACAAAAAATAGAGTATACTCATCTTATCATCGTACCCGAAAGATAATCAAACGATACAGGAGGTTCCACTATGAAAACGATCGGCAAACTCATTGCGCTGATGCTGGCGGTCGCGCTCTGCCTGAGCGTGGTCGTGCTCCCGACCTCCGCGGCGGAGATCTCGAAGGAGGACTTCGAGGCGGTGATCGTGGAAACGGCAATGGCGTACTACTACAAGGCGATGGCGGTCCAGTACGACTCCAACGGCTGGACGATCCAGAACAAAAACGACTGGGGCGGCGCGTGCCGCCTGACCTCCGGCGCCGCGCCGGAGGAGGGCAGCTCGGACTACACGATCTACTCCGTCTGCTCCGACTGGTGCTATGACGTGTACTACAACGCCTTCGGTTACAAGCTGATGGAGATCCCGCGCCTTTGCCGCACGGCGAAGATGATGGCGGTCCCGGCTTCCGATAAGCTGGTCGCGTTCAAGTACGATCCCACCGGCGCCGATCCCGATGCCATGAAGGACATCGACACCGCGATCACCACCGCGCGCGACGGTCTGCAGGTCGGCGACATCATCGTCGGCTACGGCTCGTCCGGTCACGCGATGCTCTATATCGGCGACTACAAGGGCGACGGCACGAAGTACATCATCCACTGCTGGGGCGGCAAGTTCGAGGGCTCGACCGGCGTGGATACGATCGAGGACAAGGTCAAAAACGCCAACCCCAAGGGCGGCGCCATCCGCATCGACAGCGTGGCGGAAGTCTTCACTGAGCCGGACAACACCGAGACCGGCGTGTGGAACCTGCGTAAGGCGTCGTCCGGCAGCGCTGGCTTCACCGTGCTGCGTCCCAGTGCCACGGATGCATTCAAGGCGCTGGATCTGACTCCCGCGGCGAAGGCGCGTCTGCAGTACCGCGGCATCCAGGTCGATAAGGAGACCAGCGTTTCCCGCTACAGCTCCACCAAGACCGGCGACGAACTGAAACTCACGGTCAAGATCACCAACAACGGCACGGCGGCGTATTCCGGCGTGACCGTCACCGAGCCTCTGCCCACCGGCGCGACGCTGAAGGACGCCGGTAACGGCAAGGAAGCGGACGGCAAGATCACCTGGACGGTCGACGTTCCCGCGGGCGGCAGCGCCGAGGTCGGCTATACCGTCACCGTGACGGCGAAGCGCGGCGGCTTTGTGTCGTTCGCGAGCGGCACGGTCGGCACCCTGCCCACGCGTGCGACGAAGGTCCCTGTCGGCGGTGCGAAGCTTCCCGCCGACGTGGTGGACAAGGCGGAGCGCCTGCGCGAGGGTCTGACCGAGATCAATGCGGAAGAGTACACCTCGGTGGACGATCCGATCGACGTTGTGAACAAGCTGTACGAGCAGGTGTTCGGCATCAAGCTGAACCTGCCGCTCGATCTCAACGCGTGGATCGAAGGTCTGTGCGAACAGATTGCCGTCGGCGGCGTTGCCGAGAAGTACGGCGGCTGGATGTGGCAGCCGAAGCCGCAGCTCACTGCCGACTGGCAGTTCGTCAAGGACATGATCATCCCCGAGCATCTGGTCGGCTACGCGATCTATCTGGACAAGTCGCCCGACGTCCCGCGCGACGACTGGAGCGCGAACAACCGTGTGCAGGAGTACCGGGAAGATCGCTATGAGATCGGCGATATCTTCATTGCGCTCGCCGACCCCGACGTGCAGACGGTCCGCGATCAGAACAACGTTCTGGTGTTCGTCTACCTCGGCGACGGCAAGGTTGCCTGCAAGGACACCGTGGACGGCATCTGGATCGACGATTTCTCCTCGACCATCGGGCAGATCTACAACAAGAACGTCACGATCGGTCTGCGCCCGACGCTGGCGTATGACGACATCGCGACCGGCAAGATCGGTTCGTCCCTGCCGTTTACCGACGTGGCGCCCGGCGAGTGGTACTTCAACTACGTGAAGGATCTCGTCAACGACGGCACTGTCAACGGCATGAGCCCCACCAGCTACGCGCCGAAGGGCAATCTGACCTACGGTCAGGCGCTGAAGCTGATCACCTGCGCGCTGGGATACGGCGAGCAGGCGGCGACCGACGCCAACTGGGCGAGCGGCTATCTGAAGCTCGCGCAGGAGAAGGGCTGGATCACGGGCGACGTCGATCTGAACGGCACCATCACCCGTCTGGCGTTCTGCCAGATCGCGGCGAAGGCCGCCGGTCTGACCGAGCAGCCGGACAGCAATCCGTTCACCGACACGGAAGACACCGAGGTGCTGGCGCTCAACAAGGCAGGCGTCATCAACGGCATGACCGAGACGACCTTCGAGCCGAACGGTCTGCTGACGCGTGCGCAGATCGCCAAGATCATCTGGGTGCTCCGCGACGTGAAATAAGACAAACCCAAAACGACCGACGGGAAGGGCGCACTCACGCAGGGAGACAACAGGTTTTGAGCCGCCCATTTCCGCCAATACTGCATTAAAAATGCGGGTAATCCGTCAGGATTGCCCGCATTTTGTGCTTTGTC
>JAFSXP010000147.1 GCA_017443965.1 Oscillospiraceae bacterium | reverse complement strand
CGATCTACTACGCGGCGCTGACAGCGCTGCAGGGCTGGGCGTGAATGAACATCCATACCTACACCTACAGCCCGGATCTCGATAAGAACAGCATCCTCGGCAAGGAGGTCTCGTCCGACACCATCGGCGGCGTGCCGTACCGCGAGGGCATCTTTTCCACGTGGAACGATCCGGCGAAGTTCGGTCTGTTCCAGCACAGCGCGCTGATCGTGCGCCGCTGCGACATCGAGCCGGCGAAGATCAAGCTCGGTCAGCAGCCGACGGAGCGGGAGGACGCGGATCTCTCGTTCACCAAGTCCGGCGTTCTCGATGTGCACCGCGTTGCGACGCTGATGCCCGGCGAGGAGCCGGTCGGCTGCGAAAAGGTCTACCCGGACACCGATAAGTCGAAGTGGGAAAATGAAGCAGGTCTGCTGGTCTCCGACAACGGGCAGATGCGCAAGGATACCAAGAAGAAGATCGGCGTCATCGACACGCCGCGCACCAAGGTCGTCTACGGCAAGCTTGCCTCGGCGCGCTTTGCCAAGGTGGAAGCTGACGACACCGCGGCGGACGGTCTGATGGTCGAAAGCAAGACCGATTTCGGCGTGGTCGCGCTGTCGTCGCTGACGAACGATCCGATCGAGAAGACCGATAACATGCTGCTCAGCACCATCGGACGCGCCCGCAACACCGACGCGCAGTTCGACGGCGACAAGATGATCGACGTCGGCAGACCGCCGATCCTGTCCGAGGTCATCCAGGCGAAGATCTCCATCCGCACCGAGCGTACCGACCTGAAGGTCTGGGGCGTCAACGCCGAGGGCTACTACGTCGGCAAGAAGGAAGCGAAATTCGAGGACGGCTGGATGACGTTCGAGGTGGGCGACACCCTGCCCGCGAGCTACTATCTGATCGTCGCCGATTAAGGAAATCAACGTTTTTGTTTGACGGCGGCGGGCAAATTTGGTATAGTACGGAAAAACCACGACGGAGGTCATCAATATGAGCGAAACCTGCAGCGGCAATTGCAGCGCCTGCGGCGAAAACTGCGCCGACCGCAAGGAGGAAAGCCTGCTTGCCGAACAGAATCAGTTTTCCGACGTCAAAAAAGTCATCGCCGTCATGAGCGGCAAGGGCGGCGTCGGCAAAAGCACCGTCACGTCGCTTCTGGCGGTCGCCGCGAGCCGCATGGGGCTGAAGACGGCGATCCTCGACGCCGACGTCACCGGCCCGTCGATCCCCAAGGCGTTCGGTCTGCAGGGCGACGTCAAGACCGACGGCTACGGGCTTTACCCCGCGAAGACGGCGGGCGGGATCGAGGTCATGTCCATCAATCTGCTGCTGCCCGACAGGGAATCGCCGGTCGTCTGGCGCGGCCCGATCATCGGCGGCACGGTCAAGCAGTTCTGGACGGACGTCTGCTGGGGCGATATCGACTGCATGTTCGTCGATATGCCGCCCGGCACCGGCGACGTGCCGCTGACGGTGTTCCAGTCACTGCCCGTCACGGGCGCGGTCGTGGTCACCTCGCCGCAGGATCTCGTCACGCTGATCGTCAAAAAGGCGGTCAACATGGCGAAGATGATGAACATCCCCGTGCTCGGCGCGGTGGAGAATTACAGTTACTATGAGTGCCCCGACTGCGGCAAAAAGCACGCCATCTTCGGCGAGAGCAAACTCGACGCCGTCGCCGCGTCGATGGAGATCCCCGTGCTGGCGAGGCTGCCGATCGACCCCAAGCTTGCCGCGCTGTGCGACGCGGGCGAAATGGAGCAGGCGGACACCGCGCCGCTGGCGGAGGCGGTCAAAGCGATCGTCGGATAGGAGGAGATTGCCATGGTCTTTTCGGTTGAGGCGAAGCCGCTCGGCGAGTATGACGTCGTCGTTGCGGGCGGCGGGATCGCCGGCAGCTTCGCGGCGGCGTCCGCCGCGCGGCAGGGCGCGAAGGTGCTTCTGGCGGAGAGCGGCGGCTGCCTCGGCGGCACGCTGACCGCCGGCGGTGAGCGGCATATTCTCGACGCGGACGGCAAGGGCGGCATCCTGCGCGAGCTGTTCGACTTTTTGGACGCGCACGGGATGACGGTCGCGCGCCGCGGCGAGAAGGTGGACCCCGACGGCAAAAAGATCCCCGGCCGCATCACGGACGGGGAGGGCTGCAAGTTCTTTCTGGACACGCTGATGAAGCAGTCCGGCGTGGACGTGCTGTTTTACAGCCGCGTTGCGGCGGTCTCGCAGTCGGAGCGCGACGGGAGAACGCATCTGGACAGCGTGCTTCTCGTCACCGAGGCGGGAAATTACGCCGTTTCATCCAAGGTGTTTATCGACGCGACGGGAAACGGCAGCCTCGCCGCGCTGGCGGGCTGCGGCTATGCGTGCGGCGAGCCGGGCACGGGGCGGATCAGCCCAGCCTCCACCTGCTTTTCCGTCGTCGGTCTGCCGCCGCAGTTCAACGGCACGGACAGCGCCGCGGAAAAACGCGCGTACAGCGATATGATGAAAGCGCACGATATTTCTGCCAGCGCGGAGGAGGCGGGCATCGTGCGCCTGCCGGCGATGGGGGAGTGGCTTTTCTCGCTGGACTACCAGTACGACGTGCCGCCCGACGATATCCGCCGTCTGACCGACGCGGCGATCGCAAGCCGTGCGGAGGTCTTTACCGCCGTCGAAAAGCACAAGCAGATCCCCGGTTACGAGTCGATCTGGCTGTCGCAGACGGCGGAGCATCTCGGACTGCGCGAGGGGCGCCGCATCTTCGGCGAATACCGCATCACAGAGGCGGATATGACCGAGGGAAGGCATTTTGACGACGGGATCTGCCTCGTCCGCTCGAAGGTCGACCTGCACAAGCTCCACGCGCACGACACGCTCGACGCCGGACGCGGCAAAAAGACGCAGCCGTATGAGATCCCGTACCGGTCGCTGCTTCCCGTCGGCACGGACAATCTGCTGCTGGCGGGGCGGTGTCTCTCCGGCGATTTCTACCCGCACGCGTCGTACCGTATGATGGGCAATATGGCAGCGACCGGCGAGGCGGCGGGCTTTGCCGCCGCGGTCTGCGCGACCGAGGGCGTCGCCCTGCGTGCTCTGCCGCCGGCGCGCATCCGCGAACGGATGAAAGAGTATCTGTAAACAGATCCCCGCGTACCCGGTACGCGGGGATCTTTCTGCGCCGTGATGCGCTACATATCGTGGGCGATTTATAAAAAAACACAAATTGTTGTGTTTTCCTCCCCGTTTTCGCCGGATTTTGCGGCGCGGATGCGCTACAATGACGGCGGAGAGGGGGAGTTGCGGATGCAGCGAACGGAGAGCGCTGCGCGCCGCGTGGTCATGCTGCCCGTCGGCGCGATCCGCCCGAATCCGTCGCAGCCGCGGCGGCGCTTCGACCCGGACGCGCTGCGCGAGCTGGCGGATTCCATCCGGCGGTACGGGGTCCTGCAGCCGCTGACCGTGCGGCGCGTCGGCGAACGGTTCGAACTGGTGGCGGGGGAGCGTCGGCTCCGCGCGGCGCGGATCGCGGGGCTGGGAGAGGTACCCTGCATCCCGCTGGAGGTCAGCGACGAGGAGAGCGGCCTGCTTGCGCTGGTGGAAAATCTGCAGCGGCAGGATCTGGACTACATCGAGACGGCGCGGGGCATCGCGCAGCTGATGGAGCGCTACCGCATGAGCCAGGAGCAGGCGGCGCGTCGGCTGGGGAAGAGCCAGTCGGCGGTCGCCAACAAGCTGCGGCTGCTGCGCCATCCGCCCGAGGTGCTGGCGGCGCTGCGGCAGTACGGGCTGACCGAGCGCCACGCAAGGGCGCTGCTGCGCGTGGAGGACACGCAGCAGCGGCTCGCGCTGATCCGCCGCATCGCCGCCGAGGGCTGGAGCGTCGCGCGGCTGGAGCAGTATCTCGACCGCGCGCCGCAGCAGAAGTCGATCTGGCACAGCGCCGTCCTGCGCGACGCGCGGCTGCTTCTCAACACCGTGGAGCACGCGCTGAGCGCGGCGCGGTGCGCGGGACTTGCCGCCCGCTGCGGCAGAGAGGAAACAGAGCGCGAGATCGTCCTGACCATCCACGTCCCGAAGCAATAAATAATTTCCGTCCTGCGTTTTCGCAGGACGGAAATTTTAATAATCACCAGATGCTGTCGAACGCGGTGAACTGCGCGCCGTTTTCCGTCACGACGAACGGGAACGTCACCGTGGCGTAGCCCTTGACGGGCGGAGCGGTCATGCTGTCCGTGAAGGCGTCCCAGTCCAGTTCCTCGACGGTCGCGACGATCTGCCCGCTGCTTCCGTCAAGTTCGACCTCATACGTCGCCTTGCCGCGCGTGATGTCCGCGCCGCGGTCCGCCTGCAGCGCGCACAGAACGCCGTCGATCTCCTTGTAGTGCGCCTCTCCGGGGTCGAGCATCGAATCGACCAGTTCCGGCGCGAAGCGCGTTTCCAGCAGTTCGCGCAGCGCCGCCATCGTCGTGACGCCGCGGTATTTCACTGGAAGGTAGCCGTCCGCCGTCGGCGCGGCGTCCTGATCCAGCGGCATCGTGGTCATGCTGAACCAACTCCACATCCGCGCCGCCTCAAAGTAGTCGCCCATCAGACCGACCGTTTCCGGCAGTTCCAGAAGCCGCTCGCCGCGCTCGTTCAGCAGATCGGCAAAGCGCGAATATTCGACCGTCGCGCTGACAAGTCCTGCGGCGTGCGGACCGACCGTGTACTCGGAGAACGTCACGACGAGCCCCGTCGCGTCGAACGCCGTCACCGCGCCGTCCAGCGCGCGGGCGGTCGTCTCCCAGTCGTCGAACAGCCATTCGGCGTAGCCGCCTGCGTACAGCGTCTCCACGACCTGCTCGCCGAGGATCTCCCGCATTGCGTCCGCGTCGTCCGTCAGGTCGGTCCACTCGATGAACTCGCCCGTTTCAAGATCGAACGTCGCGGCGTCCTCATAGGCGTTCGGATGTGCGCCGCCCCAGTAACTGCTGCCGATTCGGTCCACGCTGATCATGCCGCTCGTGCGGTAGACCGAGGCGACGCTGCTCTCCTCCGAGCAGGGGGCGAAGAAGGAGCTGCCGGCTTCGCGGTAGCTGTCCAGATCCGCCTGCGCCAGCTCCGCCAGCCCGTCGATATACTCCTCGTCCACGGCAAAGCGCGCGTTGAACGTCTCGCATTTAGCCGCCATCTCCTGCGGCACGGCGTCGGGCGCGCTGCCGTCCTCCTTGACGACGCGCAGCACGGGATACTCATATTTCACGGTCGCCAGCACGGTGCCGTCGTCCGCCTTGCGCTCGTCCTCGTATTCCTCCGTGTCGACCAGATAGCGCAGCGCCGATTTTTCTTCGACCGGCGCGGGCGCCGCCTGTTCGGCCTGCGGCTGCGGCTGCACCGGCTCCGGCTCTGCCTGCGGCTGCGTCTGTGTACAGCCCGCCAAAAGCAGCAGCGCCGCCAAAATCAGACAGATCACGCTTCGTTTCATAGCAATAACTCCTTTCTTCGATACAAAACGCCCGCCGCAGCGCGGCGGGCGGTGGATTCCGTCAGTCCGTGACCACGTCGCGCGTGATCTTCGCGCCGAGCGCCGTCAGCTTGCCGATGATGTCCTCGTAGCCGCGCTCGATGTACTGCGCGTCCTCAATGACGGTCGTGCCGTCCGCGGCAAGCGCCGCGATGACCATCGCCGCGCCGGCGCGCAGATCGAACGCGCGGACGGTGCAGCCGTGCAGCTCGTGCGGGCCCTTGATCGTGGCGGTCTTCGCCTCGACGCTGATGTCCGCGCCCATGCGCTGCAGCTCGTCGGTGTAGCGCCAGCGCGTGTCGTAGATGCCCTCGGTGATGGCGCTTTCGCCGCTCGCCAGCGACATGCACACGCAGATCTGCGGCTGCATATCGGTCGGGAAGCCGGGGTACGGCATGGTCTTGACCTTCGCCGCCTTCAGCGACCGCGTCTTTTCCACGCGGATGGCGTCGTCGTACTCGGCGATGGAAAGCCCCATCTCGCGCAGCTTGGCGGTGATGCAGTCCATGTGCTTCGGGATGACGTTCTGCACGACCACGTTGCCGCCTGCGGCGGCGACCGCCGCCATATAGGTGCCCGCCTCGATCTGGTCGGGGATGATCGAATAGCTGCCGCCCGTGAGCTTTGGCACGCCGCGCACCTTGATCACGTCGGTGCCCGCGCCGGACACCTTTGCGCCCATGGCGTTGAGGAAGTTCGCAAGGTCGACGATGTGCGGCTCCTTGGCGCAGTTTTCGATCACGGTCAGACCGGGCGTCAGCACGGCGGCGATCATGATGTTCATCGTCGCGCCGACGGACACGATGTCCAGATAGATATGGCTGCCCTTCATGCCGTTTTCGGCGACGGCGAAGACGCTGAGGTCCTCGATCTCGACCGTCGCGCCGAGCGCCTCAAAGCCCTTGACGTGCTGGTCGATCGGACGCGGACCGAAGTTGCAGCCGCCGGGCAGCGCAACGTTCGCCCTGCCGAAACGCCCGAGCTGTGCGCCGATCAGATAGTACGACGCGCGGATCTTCCGCGCGAGCTCCTCCGGCGCGGGGACGCAGCGCGCGTTGCGGCTGTCGATCTCCAGCGTGGTGGCGCCGACGCGGCGCACCGCGACGCCCATGGTCTCGATGATCTGCAGCAGCAGCCGCACGTCGGAGATGTCGGGCACGTTCTCGATATGGCACACGCCGTCCACCAGCAGGGCTGCCGGCAGGATGGCGACGGCGGCGTTCTTCGCGCCGGAAACGGTCAACTCGCCGTGAAGCGGCGTGCCGCCGTGGATGGTGTATCGGATCAATTCATATCCCTCTTTAGCTTTACGATCTCTGCCTATTGTAACACATTTGCGAAGGAATGTAAAGATTTTGTAACGCGGTCAGCCGATCGCGCTGACCGTGCGCGTGACGCCGTCGACGCGGTACGTGCCGGCGTCGGTCACGATCTGCCACACGGGCAGCAGCTGCACCGAGGCGGGCGAGGCGGAATCCGCCAGCACATAGCCCTGCTCCACGGTCTCGATACGGCTGCCGACCCAGCCGAGCGCCAGACGGCTCGACAGGAATGCGATCAGCGCGTCGCGCGCCGTGCAGCACGCGCTGCCGCGCACGATGCGCGCCGTGGCGGTGGCGGCAAGCCGCCCGCCGACCTCGGTCAGCGCATTTTGGCGATAGGTGAACACGACCTCGTGCGACAGCACGCTGACGCCGTCAAGCTGCTGGGATGCGGCGAAGCGCAGCGTGTCGCCGTCTTCCGTGCGGCGGAGCTCGCTCCATGAGCCGCCGAACGCGCGCAGAAGCTCGCGTACCTCCGCCTCGGGATCGGCAGCTGCGGCGCGCGACGGCGTCACGGAAAACGCGCCGTCCGCGGTCAGCGACGCCTCGCCCTGCGCGGAGCGGAACTCCGTGCGGTAGGCGCTTTCGCTTGCGACGACCTGGGCGCCCAGCACGGCGGTGACGGCGGACAGATTGTCCGACGGTCGCGTCGACGCCTCCTGCGGATAGATCGTCGCGCCGTCCGGCACGCCGCCCTGCGGCAACGTCACGTCGGCTTCGGCGAACAGCTCTGCCAGCTCACGGTCCGCGGTCTCGCGCCGCCGGTGCTCGCTCAGCTGCGCGGGGATCACCAGCGCCAGCAGAAAAAGGTTCGCCAGCACGAGGATCAGGATGATCAGGTTCTTCAGTTTTCCGGCAGCCAAGCGCTCACCTCCTACCGCGGCCCAGCCGACGTCGACCGCGCCGCCGCCCGCCAGCGCGTAGCCGACGGAAAGGCGGCTGCCGGGCGCGACGATCGCCGCCGCCGCCCGGACCGGCATCAGCGTCTGCCGCACCGTGCCCAGCCGCAGTGTGCGTACGAGCGCCT
>JAFSXP010000012.1 GCA_017443965.1 Oscillospiraceae bacterium | reverse complement strand
GTTCAAGGCGACGCTGGAGGAACTGGAATACGCCGACGTGCTGATCCACGTGATCGACGCGAGCGATCCCGAACGCGACGCGCACATGCGCGTGGTGGATAAACTGATCTCAGAGCTGGCGGGGGAAAACATACCCGTCATTTTGTGCTATAATAAATGCGATCTCGCCGATCCCGACGATCTGCCGCGCGTCGGCGATTTCGTGACGATCTCGGCAAAGGACGGCCGCGGCGTGGACACGCTTCTGCGCAAGCTCGAACAGACGCTCGACCGCGGGAAGCGGCATGTGCGTCTGCTGCTGCCGTATTCGATGGGCGGGCAGGTGGAAAAGCTGCACGAGACGGCGAAGGTGCTCTCGTGCGAGTACACCGACGAGGGTATCGCGCTGGAGGCGGTCTGCGACGCGGAAACCTACGGAAGACTGCGCGATTACGTGACGGAGGAGCGCTGATGGACGAGTATCTGGTGCCGACAAAGGCGGCGGACGCGGAGTTCACCGAGCGCCGCTCGCGGTTCATCGGGCACATCTTCCCCGCCGAGACGGAGGAGGAGGCGCTCGCCGCGCTGAAAAAGATGCGCGAGACGTATTGGGACGCCACGCACAACGTCTACGCCTACATCATCCACGGCGGCGCGACGCGCTACAGCGACGACTCCGAGCCGCAGGGCACGGCGGGCATGCCGGTGCTGGAGGTGCTGCGCCGCGAGGGGCTGGAAAACGTCCTCTGCGTCGTCACGCGCTATTTCGGCGGCATCCTGCTCGGCGCGGGCGGTCTGGTGCGCGCCTATACGAAAAGCGCCAAGCTCGCGGTCGACGCGGCGGGCATTTCGCAAAAGCGCGTCTGGGAGACGGTCGAGATCCCCTGTCCGTATCCGCTTTTTGAGCGGCTGCGCGGCGAGGTGACTGCCGCCGGCGGCGTCGTGCAGGACGTGGAGTACGGCGCGGAGGTGCTGATCCGCGCGATCCTGCCGCAGACGGCGTCGCAGGGGCTTCTCGCCCGCGTGACGGACGTGTCGCGCGGACAGGTGACCGCGCAGGTCACGGGGCAGGAATACCGCGCGTTCCCGGTGGACCGTGACAAATAAGGCACATGGAATAGTGCAATTTTCCGAATTCGTATGATATGATCGTTGTGCAAATGAAGGAGCAGTTTATGGAACAGAACATCCGGCAGCGCATGGAGCAGGAGGAGTATATCCGTCTGGACGAGCGCGCGGCGAAGGCGGCGGAGAGCCGCGGCAGGCTGCGCGAGGAGCCGGAAAACGAGGTGCGCACGTGCTTCCAGCGCGACAGCGACCGCATCCTGCACAGCAAATCGTTCCGCAGGCTCATGCACAAGACGCAGGTGTTTTTGCAGCCGGAGGGCGACCACTACCGCACCCGCATGACGCACACGCTGGAGGTGGCGCGCATCGGGCGCACGATCGCGCGTGCGCTGCGGCTGAACGAGGACCTGACCGAGGCGATCGCCTTCGGGCACGATCTGGGGCACACGCCGTTCGGCCACGCGGGCGAGATCGCGCTGACCGAGATCACCGGAAAGCCGTTCGCGCACAACGAGCAGTCGCTGCGCGTGGTGGACAGGATCGAAAACGACGGCAGGGGACTGAACCTGACCTATGAGACGCGCCGCGGCATCCTGTGCCACACGGGCGACGATCTGCCCGAGACGCAGGAGGGCATGATCATCCGCTCGGCGGACCGTATCGCCTATCTCAACCACGACATCGACGACGCCATGCGCGCGCAGGTGCTGACCGAGCGGGACATCCCGTACAGCATCTCGTCCGTGCTGGGCGAGAGCCACAGCCGCCGCATCAACACGCTGGTGGAGGACATGATTTTCGCCACCGCGGAGACGGGCGAGCCGCATATGCACGATCCCGTGGCGGCTGCGATGCAGGAGCTGCGTGAGTTCATGTTCGAGCGCATCTACCGCAACCCCGTCGTCAAGGGCGAGGAGGCAAAGGCGCGGGAGATGCTCAAGCGCCTGTATGAATATTACATGAAGAATCCGCAGAAACTGCCTGCGGACTTCCGTCCGCAGCTCGACTTCGACGGCATGGACCGCGTCGTCTGCGACTACATCGCGGGCATGACGGATAAATATGCCGTGGCAAAGTATTCGGAGATCTTTATCCCGCTTGCGTGGCAGATGCAATGATCTGGGATATTTTCCGGAAAAAAACACCGAAAGGAGGAACGGACATGCCTCTTTCGCCGTCATATTTGGATGAGATCGTTGCGCGCAATCCCATCGAGGACGTGGTCAGCCAATACGTCACGCTGACGCGCCGCAGCAGCAACCTGTTCGGGCTTTGCCCGTTCCACTCGGAGAAGACGCCGTCTTTCTCCGTCGCGCCGGAAAAGGGGATCTACTACTGCTTCGGCTGTCACAAGGGCGGCGGCGTGATCAATTTCATCATGGAGATCGAAAATCTCACCTTCCGCGAGGCGGTGGCGTTTCTGGCGAAGCGCGCCGGCATGGACCCGCCCGAGGAGGGCAGAGCCGACGCGGCGGGCAGAGAGCGCGAGCGTCTTCTGGCGCTGTGCAAGGCGGCGGCGCGGTACTATCACGCGCAGCTCAAGCTGCCGCAGGCGCAGGCAGCGCGGGACTATATCGCAAAGCGCGGACTTACGGGCGCGACGGTCACGAAGTTCGGGCTCGGCTACGCGCCCGACGGCTGGACGGGCCTCATTGACGAGATGACCGCGCTGGGCTTTTCCAAGGAGGAGCTGCTTAAGGCGGGGCTTGCGCTGAAGCATCAGACGAAGGGCACGGTCTACGACCGGTTCCGCAACCGTCTGATGTTCCCGATCATCGACGTGCGCGGCAGCGTGATCGCGTTCGGCGGCAGAGTGCTGGACGATTCCACGCCCAAGTATCTCAATTCGTCCGAGACGATGATCTTCAACAAACGGAAAAACCTATTCGCGCTCAACTACGCAAAGAAGAGCAAGGAGGATTATATCATCCTCGCCGAGGGCTATATGGACGTCGTCACGCTGCACCAGTACGGCTTCGACTGTGCGGTCGCGTCCCTCGGCACGGCGCTGACGGAGGATCACGTCACGCTGCTTTCCAAGTACACGCAGAAGATCGTCCTGACCTATGACGCGGACGAGGCGGGGCAGAATGCCACGCGCCGCGCGCTTCCCATGCTGGAAAAGGCGGGGATTTCCGTGCGGGTGCTGCGGGTGCAGGGGGCGAAGGATCCCGACGAATTTCTCAAAAAGTACGGTCCCGACGCATTTCGGTCGCTTCTGGACAAGTCCGAAAATCAGGCGGAGTATTTCCTCGGCGCGCTGCTGCGCAAGTATGATCTGACGGCGGACGACCAGAAGGTCGCGTTTGCGAAGGAGGCGACGCAGGTGATCGCGTCGCTGCCGAACGCCGTGGAGCGGGACGTCTACAGCCGCCGCGCCGCGGAAGCCGCGGGCATCTCCGCCGACGCGATGATGGCGGAGATCGACCGTGCGCGCAAGCGCCTTTCGCGTACCAGGCAGAAGGCGCAGGAGCGCACCGACACCGCGGTCGCCATGATGCACCAGCCGAAGGAAAGAGGACTGCGCTACGACGATCTCCGCGCCGCCATGGCGGAAGAGGGGCTGCTGCGGCAGCTCGTGAGAGAACCGGAGCTGTTCGGGCGCGTCGATCTGAAGGAGGCGGAATTCTCCGCGCCGATCCTCGGCAGGGCATACACGGCGTTCCGTTTGCAGTACGAGGAGGGGCGTCCCGTCGGCGTTTCGTCGCTGGGCGAGGCGTTCACGTCCGCGGAGCTGGCGCATCTCTCCGGCGTGCTGCAGAAGAGCGGCGATCTGGTGAACGACCGGGCGCTGGACGACTACATACGCATCATCCGCGAAAGCGCGAAAAAGCGCGAAAACACCGGGCAGTCCGTAGAGGACAGGCTCCGCGCGGCGGCGGACCGCGCAAACAGAAAGACATAAAGGGGATAGAGGCATGGCTGCGAAAACCAAACAGACGCTTCCCGACAAGCTCGCGGCGCTGGAGCTGAGCGATACCGCCCGCGAACTGCTGCTGGCGCTGCTGCTTCCCGCGCAGGAGGAGGGCAGAGTTTCCTCGAAAAAGCTCGCCGACACGCTCGACGAGATCGAGGCGCCCGCCGACACGGTCAAGCAGATCCGCGAGCTGGTGCGCGAGGAGGGGATCGAGACCGACGGCACGCTCGACGAGATCGAGCTGCTGACCGAGATCGAGACGTTCGATCCCGCCGTGTTCGAAAACGGCGATCCCACCGCAGAGGAGCTCGACGAGATCGAGGCGGAAAAGCCGGAGGAGCTGGAGCTTGACGACGGCGATCCGCAGATCACCGATCCCATGCGGCAGTATCTGAAGGAGATCGGCGCGTTCGGTCTTCTGACGCAGGAGGAGGAGATCGAGCTTGCCCGCCGCATCGCCGAGGGCGACGAGGACGCGAAGCGGCAGATGGCGGAGGCGAACCTGCGCCTTGTCGTGTCCATCGCCAAGCGGTACGTCCGCGGCATGAGCCTGCTGGACCTGATCCAGGAGGGCAATCTGGGACTGCTGAAGGCGGTCGACAAGTTCGACTACACCAAGGGCTATAAATTCTCCACCTACGCGACGTGGTGGATCCGCCAGGCGATCACGCGCGCCATCTCCGACCAGAGCCGCACGATCCGCATCCCCGTCCACATGGGCGAGGCGATCAACCGCGTCACGCGCGCGTCGCACACGCTTTTGCAGGAGCTGGGACGCGAGCCGACCACGGCGGAGATCGCCGATAAGCTCGGCATCTCGGAAAGCCGCGTGTCGGAGATCATGAAGATCGGGCAGGACCCGATCCCGCTGGAGACGCCGATCGGCGACGACGGCGACAGCCAGCTCAGCGACTTCATCAAGGCGGACGAGCAGACGCAGCCGTCGGAGGCGACGAGCCGCACGATGCTGCGCGAGCAGCTGGAAAAGGTGCTCAAGCGCCTGACGCCGCGCGAGGAGGAGGTCGTGCGCCTGCGCTTCGGACTGATCGACGGACACTGCTATACGCTGGAGGAGGTCGGCAAGATGTTCGACGTCACGCGCGAGCGCATCCGTCAGATCGAGGCGAAATCGCTGCGCAAGCTGCGCCACATCCGCAACCGTTCGCTGCTGACAGACTTTTTGGAGTAAGTGAAAATTTGCTCTTGACAACGACGAAAAATACCGTATCATATTTTTGGATACACAAGTGTGTGTCCCGATCAAAGCCTTACCCTTGGAGGTGCGAAATATGTTTGAGAAGATCGCTTCTTATCTGGCGGAGCAGCTCGACGTTCCGGTGGAGGAGATCACCAAAGAGACGACGTTCGAATCCCTCGGGATCGACTCGCTCGACATGGTGGAGATGGTCATGGATCTGGAGTCCGATCTGGGCGTAGACCTGGAGCTGGAGGAGAAGATCTCGACCGTCGGCGAGCTGGTGGATTTCGTCGAAAAGAAAATGGACTGATCCTGTGCCGGCCCGTGGCAAGGCTGCACTAGTCGGGGAGCCAGCGGTGCCCTGTCGCCTGCAATCCGCTCCAGCAGGGATGAATTCCCGTCCGAGGGTGTGTCCTGTGCCGCCGCCCCGTGCACGCGGTGTTGAGGGATCGGTCTCGCGCAACGAAAATCCGTGAACCATGTCAGGCGGGGAACCGAGCAGCATTAAGCGGGACCTTTCGTGTGCCGCGAGGCAGCCGCTCCTGAGCCAAAGGCGCGGGTCCCGGGCATAGTCCGCATTCGGAGACGGGTGTGCGGTCTTGCCACGGGCCGGAAAAATTCCATCTGCTTTTTGCAGATGGAATTTTTTTGTTGTTTTACGGCGGACAAAATGCTATAATGACTTCGTACGGAAAAAGGGAGGCAATGCCATGTATCAGGCGCTGTATCGCAAATACCGCCCGCAGACGTTCGACGACGTCGTCGGGCAGGGAAGCGTGACCGAAACGCTGAAGTCCCAGCTGGACAGCGGACGGCTCAGCCACGCCTATCTTTTCACGGGCTCGCGCGGTACCGGCAAGACCTCCTGTGCGAAAATTCTGGCAAAGGCGGTCAACTGTGAGCAGCCGCAGGGCGGCAATCCCTGCAACCGTTGCGCCGCCTGCCGCTCGATCGACGCGGGCTCCTGCGTCGACGTTCTGGAGATCGACGCCGCGTCAAATAACGGCGTGGATCACGTCCGCGCCCTGCGCGACGAGGCGGTCTACACGCCCTCGCAGGTCAAAAAGCGCGTGTATATCATCGACGAGGTGCACATGCTGTCCATCGCGGCGTTCAACGCGCTGCTGAAGATCATCGAGGAGCCGCCCGAGCATCTGCTGTTCATCCTCGCCACGACCGAGCTGCACAAGGTCCCCGCGACGATCCTGTCGCGCTGTCAGCGCTTTTCCTTCCGCCGCATCCGGCAGGAGGATATCGCCGACCGCCTGCAGTTTGTGGCGTATCAGGAGAAGATCGACCTGCAGCCCGACGCGGCGGCGCTTCTCGCGCGGCTCGGCGACGGCGCGCTGCGCGACGGGCTCAGCCTACTCGATCAGTGCGCTTCCGCGTCCGACGGCACGGTCACGCGCGAGACGGTCTGCGGCGTGCTGGGACTTGCCGGTGAGCAGCGCACGGCGGAACTGCTGCTTGCCATTGCCGCACACGACGCACCGGCGGCGCTGACGGTCTTCGGCGACCTCTACGCGGCGGGGAAGGATCTTGCCGCGATGCTGGGCGAACTCGGCTCGCTTGCGCGCGATCTTCTGATCGCCAAGACGGCGCCGAAGCTGGCGGACTTATCCGCCGTGGCGACGGAGCAGCGCAAGCAGCTTGCCGACGCGCTGTCACCGGCAGAGCTTCTGCGCGTCGTCTCGACGGTGCAGCAGACCGCGTCCGGCTTCGCCTCCAGCGCCGACAGGCGGCTTGACACGGAGCTGTGCCTGCTGGAGCTGTGCGATCCGTCGCTGTCGCAGGACGCGTCGGCGCTCAGTGCGCGGATCGGTCGGCTGGAAACGCAGCACGCGGCGGGCGTGACGGTGCAGGCAAAGCCCGCTCCCGCGCCGGAAAAGCCGAAGCCGCAGGCGGCGGAAACACCGAAGGAAGCGCCCAAGCCCGCGGCATCGCCCGCGGCGCAGGGCGATACGCTGCCGCAGGGCTTCTGGCCGGAATACGTGGAAAAGATCAAAGGCGTCGTGCCGCCCGGCATCTTCGGACAGCTCAAGGGCGCGGTCAGACCGGTGCTGCAGGACGATAAACTGTTCCTGGAATCGGATGCGGATGTTATGAAAAGACTGCTCAAGGAGAATCCCGCGATCCTGCCGCGGCTGAACGAAACGGCGTCCGCGATGCTCGGCAGACAGGTAGAGGTACGCGCCGTGGTCGAGGGCGAACGCGCGGGCGTATCGCAGGACGATCCCATGCAGATGCTGCTGGACTTCGGCGGCGAACACGGCGATATCTTTCATATCAATCAATAAGGTGAGGAGTTTTGAACATGGCAAAGGGCGGCTATCGCGGCGGTATGCCGATGGGCGGCAAAAACCAGATGCAGATGATGAAGCAGGCGCAGAAGATGCAGCAGGAAATGATGAAGATGCAGGAGGAGATGGAGTCCCGCACCTATGAGGCGGCTGCGGGCGGCGGCACGGTCACGGCGACGGTCAACGGCCAGCACGAGCTTGTCACGCTCGCCATTGATCCCGAGGCGGTCGATCCCGAGGACGTGGAGATGCTGCAGGACATGGTCATCGCCGCCGTCAACGAGGCGATGCGCAAGGCGTCCGAGGATCAGGCGCAGTCCCTTCAGCGCATGACGGGCGGTCTGAATCTGGGCGGACTTTTCTGATATGAAGAACTATCCGAACGCGCTGGAAAACCTGACCGAGCAGTTTGCCAAGCTGCCCGGCGTGGGCGGCAAGACGGCGCAGCGGCTGGCGTTTTATCTGCTCAGCCGTCCCGAGGGGGAGGCGCTGGCGTTTGCCGACGCCATCGTCCAGGCGAAAAAGACGGTCAGGACCTGCCCGGTCTGTCAGAATCTGACCGACGCCGCGCTGTGTCCGGTCTGCGCCGATCCCGAGCGCGACCGCGGCACGATCTGCGTCGTGGCGGAGCCGAAGGACGTCGTGGCGATGGAACGCGCGCGCGAATACCGCGGCACGTATCACGTGCTGCACGGCGTCATTTCGCCGCTCAACCACGTCGGTCCGAACGACATCCGCGTCAAGGAGCTGCTCGCGCGGCTTTCGGACGGCACGGTGCGCGAGGTCATCATGGCGACGAACCCCGATACCGAGGGCGAGGCGACGGCGATGTACCTGTCGCGGCTTCTGCGGCCGTTGGGCGTCAAGGTCACGCGGCTTGCCTACGGCATCCCGGTCGGCAGTCAACTGGAATACACCGACGAGGTCACGCTGCTGCGTGCGCTGGAAGGTCGGCACGAGATTTAAGGAGGCAGTATCATGCAGTGTGAAAAATTGTTTGCCAAGATCGACGAGCTGGAGCAGGAGTACATTCAATTCTGGGTTGACGTCTGCTCCATCGAGAGCCCCACGAAGTTCAAGGAGGGCGTCGACACGGTCGGCAAATACTTTATCGACAAGGCAAAGCCGTTCGGCTGGGAGATCGAGGTGCGCCATGAGGACGTCTCCGGCGACGCCGTGTGCATCACGATGAATCCCGACGCGCCGGGCAAGGCGGTCTGCCTGTCGGGACACATGGACACCGTCCACCCGGTCGGCTCGTTCGGCACGCCGCCCGTGAAGATCGAGGACGGCTGGATCTACGGTCCCGGCGTCAAGGACTGCAAGGGCGGCGCGGTCGCGTCCTTCTACGCGATGGCGGCGCTGGCGGCGGTCGGCTTTAAGGCGCGTCCCGTCAAGCTGATTTGCAGTCGGACGAGGAGAATACCAGCGCCACCAGCGGACGGGACACCGTGCGCTTCATGGCGGAAAAGGCGAAGGACTGCATGGTATTCCTCAACACCGAGGGCTATCAGCGCGAAAAGGTCTGCGTCAAGCGCAAGGGCATCATGAAGCTCCGCTTCGACATCACCGGCAAGGCGATCCACGGCTCCAAGTGCTTCGACGGGATCAGCGCCGTCCGCGAGGCGGCGTATAAGATCATCGAGCTGGAGAAGTTCAAGGACAAAGAGGGCGTCACCTGCAACGTCGGCACCATCGAGGGCGGCACCGTGACGAACGTCGTGCCGGAGACTTGCTCTTTTACGGTCGACTTCCGCTTCGCCTCGGACGAACAGTTCCGCGAGATCGAAAAGACGGTCGAGCGGCTGGCGGCGACGTCGTTCGTAGAGGGCTCCGTGTGCAAGGTCACGCGGCTCAGCGTGCGCCCCGCGCTTGATCCCAACGAGGCAAATCTCGAGATGTTCCGCCGTTTCAACGAGGTCTGCACGGCGAACGGTCTGCCCGAGATGATCACCCGCCAGAACACCGGCGGCAGCGACGCCGCGGATATGGCGGCGGCGGGCATCACCACGCTGGACTCGCTCGGCGTCGTCGGTGAAAACACGCACAGCATCCGCGAAAAGGCAGAGCTCTGCTCGCTCAGGGAGAGCGCCAAGCGCCTTGCCTGCGCGGCGTACTGTCTGTGAAACAGAGACAAAACAGGCTTGACGGCGTTCATCCGTCAAGCCTGTTTTTTTGTGCGTTTTGCCGAAAAACAGCGCGGATTTTCGTCAACATGGGCTGTTTTCGGCTCGTTGACAACATTCTCTGCTTCTTTTATAATCGAAGTATCGAGAAACAAGGGGGATGCGATCATGAAACGGTTCCTTTCGCTGCTTTTGGCGCTTGTGATGGCGCTGTCGCTGTGCACGGCGGCGTTCGCCACGCGCGTGACGCCGCCCGTCTACGGCGACGTCGCCAAGGGCAGTTGGTATGAAAGTTATGTAAACCAAATGGTCGCTGCCGGACTGATGAACGGCGTCGGCGACAGCGAGTTCGACCCGAACGGCACGCTGTCGCGCGCGATGTTCGTCACGATCCTGTACCGCGCCGCGGGCAAGCCCGCGACAGGCAAGCCCGCCGCGTTCGCGGACGTGGCAAAGGGATCATGGTACGCCGACGGCGTGGACTGGGCGGCGAACGGCGGCGTGGTCAACGGCGTGACGGCGACGGCTTTCGCGCCGAGCAATTCCCTCACCCGCGAGCAGATGGTGACGATCCTGTACCGCCGGTCGGGCGCAGAGAAAGCCGACGCGGCGGCGCTGGATGCGTTCCCCGACAAGGGGGACGTCAGTTCGTATGCCGTCGACGCGTTCGCGTGGGCGGTGAAGAATAACGTCATCGGCGGCAAGAACGGCAAACTCGAACCGAAGGGCACGACGACGCGCGCCGAGGCCTGCGCCGTGCTTGCAAGATACCTTGAAACCATCGCCCCGACGCGCGAGGACCTGGAAAAAGCCGTCGCCGCGACGGCATGGGCGTACTTCGCGAAGGTCGGCAAGCTGCAGTACTGCGGCGCGAGCATGGCGGCGCTCGACAAATTCTACACCGGCGACTACCGCGTCACCAGCGCGTCGGCGCCGGAGTACGGAACGTCGGACACGACGATCTATTCGGTCTGCTCGGACTACGCGCATCAGGTCTACATGAACGCGCTCGGCTACGGGCTGTTCGGCTCGCCGGACTATCTGGACGCTTCCACGGACTCGCACTGGTCGCTGTCCGCGGACGACGGCACGGCGGTCATGCGCTACGCGCAGGACGACTATGAGTCCTCCGACGCGAAACAGCGCGGCGTCACGCGCGACACGTTCCTGACCATGGAGCAGGCGCAGGACTTCTTCCGCAACTGGAAGGATACCATGCGCCCGGGCGACATCGTGGTCGTGGGCAAGGACGCCGGCAACCACGCCATGGTCTACATCGGAGACGGCTTTTTGATCGACTGCCGCGGCAAGTCCTACAACATGACCGCCGGCAGCGAGGTTGTCGAATCGGGCGGCGGCGTGATCTACATCTACGACGTGGCGCGGGTGCTGGTGACCGGCGACGATCCGAACTGGAAAGACACCTACAAGCTCGGGAACGTGCGATGGTGCGTGGTGACGCGCCCGCTCGACGCGATCTGTGAAAAGACCGGCGGCGTTTCCACCGCCGCGGACAAGCCGAAAAACGGCTTCTATATCATCCCCGCGGCGACGCTCGAGCGCGAGAAAAACCCGCTGCTCGACATCGACCGCACTGTGAACATCACGCCCTACGGCACGGCGTACACGGGCGAGGAGCTGACCTATACCGTCAAGCTGACCAACCGCTCGGACGACGCGCAGTACCGTGGCTTCGCGTTCGACGCAACGGACTTTGAAGACCTCGTCGTGACCGAGAAGATCCCCGCCGGTACGGAGTTCGTCGCGGGCAGCGCCGCGGACGGCACATTTGAAAACGGCATGCTCACATGGAAGGTCAACATTGCCGCGGGCGAGAGCGAGACGCTCAGTTACAAGGTCAAGGTCACGGCTTCACAGGGCGAGACGATCGTGTCGACCGGCGGCTTCGTCGGCGACATCCCGTCGAACACCATAAAGAACGCGGTCGGCGGCAAAAAACTCTCCGCCGCGGCGCAGGACGGTCTGAAAAAACTGGCGGCGACGCCGGTCGCGCAGTGGCGCGAGACGTATAACATCAGCGCGAACGCGACCGATCTGGACTTTGCCGAGCGCATCTACGCCAAGGGCGCGGGACTGCAGCTCGACCTGCCGACGGTAGAGGAGCTGCTGACAGGTCTGTTCAAGTACGGTTCGGAAACGCGCGGCTCGCTGTCGATCCGCTACAGCCACATCGGCAAGACCAAGACGCAGAAGATGTTCACGCACAAGCATACGCTCACCGGCGACGCCGAGCTCTGGTCGAAGATGATCGTGCCGAACTACGTCGGCGGCTACCGCACGCTGTTCGACAACAACGTCGATCAGATCAACGAATTCCACGCGAAGTATCTGGAACCCGGCGATATCCTGATCTTCGCCGACGTCAATGAAAACGGCAAGCCGACCGACGTGCGCGTCGCGGTCGCCGCGGGCGACGGCATCCTGCTGACGAACACCACCGGCTACGCGCTCGACGCGATCGACGGCGTCATCGCGGAGGAGATCCTGTGGCGCTCGTTCGTGTCGGATATCTTCATGGTGCTGCGTCCGTCGCTGGCAGTGGAGGACGTCAACGTGCCATATAGCGGCACGGAACCGACCTACGGCGAGGAGCCGGTGCCGGAAGAGCGGAAGTTCACGCCGCTGAGCGAGGAGAACAAGGCGAAGTTCGCCGCGCTGGCAACGGCGTCGGACCCGGGCTGGAGCGGCAGAAACTACGCCTTTGCCGAAAACGTCTATAAGCTGGTCGGGCTGGATATCTCGCCCGTCACACAGAGCAAGGGACTTGTCACGATCGCCGCGTGGGTGTTCCGCGATCTCGGCAAAAACGAGCAGACCGGCGCGAAAAAGCAGTACATCCCGTTCTACACCCTCCCCGAGGGCAGCGAGGCGGTGTGCAAGATGCTGCTGGCGGGCTACCGCGGCGGACCGTTCATGGCGCCCGCGACCGATATGCTGGCGCAGCCGACCGCGGCGATGCTGGAGATCGGCGACATCCTGCTGCTGTGCTCGGCAGAGGCGCGCGACTACTGGATCGGCGTGTATCTGGGCGACGGCAAGATGATCATCAGCCACTACAACGCCGGCGTGACGGAGACCAACTACGTCATGCACGATTTCAGCGGCGAGCAGGGCGAGGCGGCATACGCCAAACTGCTGCACGAGAATACCGACACCGGCAATCCGTGGGAGTACTACTTCGTGCTCCGTCCGGCGCAGGGCTACGCCGATATCAACACCGGAAAACTGAACTGATCCCATGAAAAGCAGGAGGAGGGGAAACCCTCCTCCCGTTTTTTAATACAGCAGTCTGACGGTCAGTGCGGCGGTGAAAAATCCGACCAGATCGGCAAATATCGCCGCGGGAACGGCGTAGCGCGTGCCGCGCACCTTCGCCGCACCGAAGTAGACCGAAATGGTGTAGAACGTCGTCTCGGTGCTGCCCAGCATCACGGCGGCGGTGCGTCCGACCGCGCTGTCCGCACCGTACTTTGACATGATCTCCGCGCCGACCGCCAGCGCCGCGCTGCCGCTGAACGGACGGATCAGCATCAGCGGCGCGGTCTCGGGCGGGACGCCGAAAAACCCGAACACCGGCGCGAGAAACGCCGTCAGCAGGTCGATCGCGCCGCTCGCGCGAAGCATCGACACCGCCGTCAGCAGCACGACGAGCGACGGCACGATCCGCGCAAGCAGCCGCAGACCGTCCGCCGCGCCCTCCGTCAGCAGGCAATACACGTCCTCGCGCTTTCGCAGTCCCGCCAGCGCGACGGCAAGCAGCGTCAGCGGGATCAGATAATCAGCCACGGCGCAGCCCGAACAGAAGACACGCGCCCAAGCCCGCGCCCGCGCTGCAAAGCGACGTCAGCCACACCGCAGGCAGGATATCCGCGGGCGACGCGGCGCCGAGGGATGCGCGCAGCGCGATCACCGTGGCGGGGATCAGCTGGATCGACGCGCTGTTCAGCACGATCAGACGGCACATCTCGTGCGTAGCGCGGTCCGATGGCGCGCGCAGACGCATCCGCCGCACCGCCTCGATCCCCAGCGGCGTGGCGGCGTTGCCGAGCCCCAGCAGATTTGCCGTGAAGTTGCCGCCGACGGCGGCAAGCGTTTCGGGATCGTCCGCGGCGTCCGGGAAAAGACGCCGCAGCAGGGGACGAAGCATCCTTGCAAGCGTGCCCGCGGCGCCGGACCTC
>JAFSXP010000146.1 GCA_017443965.1 Oscillospiraceae bacterium | reverse complement strand
GGCGCTGTCCACCAGCTCCGCGCCCATCTTGGCATACGCCTCGTCGGAAAAGCCTGCGCCGACGCCCGCGCCCTTCTGTACCAGCACGGTATGCCCCGCGTTCTTGATCGAAGCGACCTCGACCGGGGTGCAGATCACGCGATTTTCGCCTTCCTTGATGTCCTTCAGCACGCCGAATACCATGTTGAGGATCCTCCTTCGTCACGCCTGTATTTTTGGAAGCCGCCCAATCAACGGCTTCAAGCAAATTATATTGCGCGGTGCGAAAAAGTCAAGGCTTTTCCGAAGAAATGACCGTTGCGCGCGGACATTTTTCCGCATTGACATTTCCGCCGCCGATCTTATAATGAGAGGGGAAGAACGGTGGGAGGAACCGCACATGACACAGATAGAAAAATTCGAGGCGCTCAAAACGGTCGCGCTCGCGTATCTGCGCGGCGACCGCATCCAATACGACCAGCTCAGCATGGACCGTCTTCTGCGCATCACGCCGCGCAGACGGTATCTGCTCCCGCCCGAGGCGGGAACGGCGCAGCACCGGCTGTTTCTCGACTGTGCCACGTTCGTGACGGGCGCGTTTTACAATGCGTTCGGGTATCTGCTCGAAGCCGACCTGACGTGGCTGATGCGCGAGCTCGTGCGTGAGCGCGTGTATTTCTGCGAGCCGCAGACGCTTTCCCCGTCCGAGCTTGCGCGGCGTACGGCGGAGGTGCGCGCGGTGCTGCAGCCGGGCGACGCCGTGGTCTGCAGCCGCGCGACGAACGGACATATCATGCTGTATCTCGGCGGCGGGCAGTATATCCACTGCACCCCGCGCGTGGGCAGCGGCAGCTACGACTATGAAAACCGCCGCGAGCAGATCACACAGCTCGGCGGGATCCACGTTGACAGCGAGGAGGATTGGTTCGATCCCTCGCACAAGCGGTACCTGTTTTCGCCGGAGGTCTGCCGTCTTGCCGTGCTGCGTCCGCTGGCTTGCGTCGGCGATCCCACGCCCGACACGCTGGCGCGCATGGGCGACGCGCGGGAACTCGACTGCGAGGTACTGTCCGCCCCCTGCGGCGGCAGGACGGCGCAGGAACGGGCGGTCTATACCGTCGCCGTGAAAAACAAGCGCGGCGAGGCTGCGGACGTCACGGTCCGCTTCGGCGCGGAGACGGCGCGGTTTTCCCTTGCGCCGGACGAGCGCAGGACGGCGGACTTCATCGTGCCCGTCCCCGCGGACGCGCCGTGGATCGAGCCGCCGACGGTCACGGTCAACGGACTGCACGTCTATGCGCCGCGCGTGCTCGTCGGCAAAAACCTGACCGAAACGCAGGCGGCGGTCGTTTCCGAAAACGCCGCGCAGGGCGCTGTGTTTTCCGAGATGGCGGCGCAGGCATACGCGGCGATCGGCGTCACGCTGCCGACGGATCACGAGCAGCTTTTCAATCATCTCTTCTACCGCCACGATGCGATCAATGGCATTTACGTCCTGTCGCGCCGCGCGCAGCAGCCGACGCGGGACATGGCGGTCTACGGCATGTTCGGCGGCGTCGGCGTTGTCACGCCGAACGTTGCCGCGGATTACTTTGTCCGCACGGATCAGCTCTGCCCGGACGATCTTCTCCCGGGCGATCTGCTGCTGGTCAGCGACGATCACACGTTCCGCCGCACCTACGGCTGCATCTGTACCGGCGACGCGATGATCGGCTCGCCGGAGGCTGGCGAGCCGACGCGGCTTCTTTCAAAAGAGGAAGCGGCGTCGTGGCTGGACAGTCTGCCGGGGCGGTACGCCTATATCGTGCTGCGCCCGTCGCTGCGGTCATGAGGGTGCTCAAGAGGCTTGCCGTCAGCCGCTTTGCGCTGCGCGTGACGTACGCGATGACGGCGGTCGGGAACGCGCTGCTTCCGCATAAAAAGCGCCGCACGGCAAACGCGGCGGCGTTTATCGGCGCGCCCGACGGTCTGATCCTCGGGCAGACGGCGCTGCGGGAGCTGCCCTACGGCAAATGCACAATGGACTATAACGGCTGCGAGGTCATCGCGTGTCACAACGCGCTGCGTCTGCTCGGCAGACCGAAACCGCTCGGCGAAACGGCGGCGTATTTTGAGCGGCACGGACTGTTCCGCGCAGGGAAGTGGGGGACGCACGTTTCGGCGATCCCGCGCTTTTTCGAGCGGCAGGGCTTCGCCGTGCGGACGTTTTATGCGGACGAATGCGGCGACTTCGCCGGACGGATCGCGGTCTTCTCGTTCTGGAACAGCGCCCGCCGTCTGCGCAGCGGCGTGCACACCGTCGCGCTGGAGCGCACGGCGGACGGACTGCGCGTCTACAATCTGCACGGCACGGACACCGCGCCGTGTACGCAGTACCGGACGTTTGCGGAATTTCTCGCGCAGACCGATATCCTGCCGATCCAGCTTGTCGTACTGACCTGAACGCAAAAAGACAGCGGCGCAGACGCGCCGCTGTCTTTTTGTGCTTTTTACTTGATCGGGAACTTGTCCATGTCCACGACCTCGCCGCCGTGTACGCGGGAGTACTCTGCCGCAAAGGCGAGCACATGGCTCTCGGTCGAGCGGTCGATGACCGTGATGGAGCTGGTGTCGAAATCCTCGCCGCGGTACAGCTTGATGACGTCCTGCAGCATGCGGCGGTCGCCGCCGCCGTGACCGGTCGTGTCGGTGTACAGCGGGTTGAGGTCGATATCCTGATCCGGCTGCCCGTAGATGCGCAGCTTGAACGTGCGCGATTTCAGCTCGCCGTAAATATCGCCCTTCGTGCCGAACACGTGGATGAAGCGGTCGGTGATGCCGGTGTAGGCGGTCATCGTGAAGCTCACGGTGCAGCCGTCGTCCATCAGCAGATTGACGACCTCATGATCGACCACGTTGTTGTCCATCTTGAACACGCAGCGGCCGTAATCGGAGGTCTTGAGGATCTCCGTGATGTTCTCGGGCGTGGGCTCGGGATGCAGAATGTTTGCCGGCCAGCCGGGAATACGCGAAAGATAGTATTTCACTGCGTGCGCGGGGCAGTTTTCCACCGTGCAGTCGATGCAGCGGTCGGCGGCGTTCGGCGGGCAGTTTTCGGGCACGAAATAATCCAGCGAGCCGAACGACGTGACCTTCTTGCAGCTGCGTCCCGTCAGCCATAAAAACAGGTCCATATCGTGGCAGGACTTGGCAAGGATCATCGGGCTGGAGGTGTCGGAGTTGTGCCAGTTGCCGCGGACGTAGCTGTGGCAGTAGTGATGGAAGCCGACCTGTTCGGTCGCTTCGATGGATTCGATTCTGCCCAGCGTGCCGTCGGCGATCAGCTTTTTCAGGTACTG
>JAFSXP010000145.1 GCA_017443965.1 Oscillospiraceae bacterium | reverse complement strand
GCCGAGATTCGACTGGATGCGCATACTCTCCTCCGGTCCCATGAAGATGCGCCGTCCGTCGATGTGCGACGCGAACGTGACGCCCTCCTCGCTGATCTTGCGCAGTCCCGCAAGCGAGAAGACCTGAAAGCCGCCGGAATCGGTCAGGATCGGTCCGTTCCACGTCATGAAACGGTGCAGTCCGCCAAGCCGCTTGATGATCTCATCGCCGGGGCGCAGATGCAGATGATAGGTGTTCGACAGCTCGATCTGCGTGCCGATCCGCTCCAGATCGGCAGCGCTGAGCGCGCCCTTGATCGCCGCCTGTGTACCGACGTTCATAAAGACCGGCGTCTGCACCGTGCCGTGCGGACAGGTGAACTCTCCGCGTCGGGCGCAGCCCTCTGTTTTGATGATTCGGAACATAATAACTCCTTATCGGATCAGCATGGCGTCGCCGAACGAGAAAAAGCGGTATCGCTCCTTGACGGCGTGAGCGTAGGCATTGAGCACGTTCTCTCTGCCTGCGAACGCAGAGACCAGCATGATAAGCGTGCTTTCCGGCAGATGGAAATTCGTGATCAGCGCGTCCATGATCTTGAACCTGTACCCCGGGTAGATGAAGATATCTGTCCACGCGGAGCCGGCTTTGATCGTGCCGTCCTCCGCCGCCATGGACTCCAGCGTCCGGCTTGACGTCGTGCCGACGCAGACGATCCTGCCGCCGTTTTTACGCGCAGCGTTGATCGTGTCCGCGGCTTGTTCGTCGATCATGCAGAATTCGGAATGCATGTGATGATCGGCGATCTCATCCGCCTTGACCGGGCGGAACGTGCCAAGACCGACGTGCAGCGTGATATACGCCGTTTTGACGCCCTTTTCCTCCAGCGACGCGATCAGTTCCTTCGTGAAATGAAGACCCGCCGTCGGCGCGGCAGCAGATCCGCTTACCTTGGAATAGACGGTCTGGTAGCGCTCGCCGTCCTGCAGCTCCGCCTTGATATACGGCGGAAGCGGCATTTTGCCGAGCCGCTCCAGCACCTCCAGAAAGATGCCGTCATAGTGAAACTTGACCAGCTTGTTGCCGTCCTCTTTTGCCTCTGCGACGGTCGCGGTCAGTTCACCGCCGCCGAACGACAGCGCGCAGCCGACATGCGTTTTCCGCCCCGGCTTTGTCAGGCATTTCCAGACCCCGCCGCCGAGATCGCGCAGCAGCAGCACCTCGACCGCGCCGCCGGACGGCTCGCGTCTGCCGATCAGCCGCGCGGGCAGCACGCGGGAATTGTTCATCACCAGGCAGTCGCCGGGACGAAGATATGACGGCAAGTCAAAAAAGTGCCGGTCCTCTGTCGCGCCGGTCTCTCGGTCAAGCACCAAAAGCCGCGACGCGTCGCGCCGCTCGATGGGAGTCTGCGCGATCAGCTCCTCCGGCAGGTCGTAGTAGAAATCATGTGTTTTCAAAGCGTATCTCCTCACCCGATCGTCGCGCCGGGATAATAGAAATTGAGAATATCCGTGTAGGAAAAGCTCTGCTTCGCCATGGCGTAGGCGCCCCACTGACTGAGCCCGACGTTGTGGCCGTAGCCGCGTCCCGCCAGCGTCCAGCCGGTCAGCGTGCCGCCCGTCGTGCTGCCGGTCACGGTATCGACGCCGCTTTCACGCAGAACGGACGCCGAGCCGCTGACGTCGACCGTTCCCGTCGCCGTGATCGCTGTGATCGTCTTCGCATCGGTCACAGTATTGCCGTCGTAGATTTGGAACGTCGCGTCAGAGGCGGCGCCGCCCGAATACTCCGGCGCGATGGCAAATCTGCGGCTGAAATACTTGACGCCGGACAGGTTTTGCAGCAGCCGCACGTTGTCCTTGGAGAACGTGATGACCTTTCCGTTTTCATCGGTGATCTTTACCTGGTTGACATTGCCTACGTCCGACCACTGCGAGACCTCCATCGACACGACCGCACCGCAGGAGTACCCGCGCGACTGCAGAAGTGTCCGCACCTGCGCAGGCGTAACGAAATACGACCACGACTGCGACGCAAACGAGATGGAATCCTCATACGGATCATACTGCGCGATCAAATACGGATACGAACCGCCCCAGGTGTTGGCGGCGGATTCCGTCGCACCGCCGTTCGCCGCGTAGAATACCGCTTGGATCAGCGAGCCGTTATAGTACAGGCATTGACCGGAGGTCGCCGCCGCCGCTTCCTCGACGGCAGCGGCTTCCCCGCCGCTGTAAATGCCGTGATAGACCTGACAGTCGGTCGACGTACAGACGTCGAAGCCGAGCGACTGATGCTTTGTCGTCGCCTTGGCGAAAGTGCGGATCGCGACCGTACCTGCTTTCAGAGATTCGATCCCGCCGGAGCAGACAAATTCATACGGCAGCACGCCCGCGACGTAGCGGTCCGTCGGCACGATGTTGACGACCGTCATATCGTTGCCGTTCTTTCGTTCGTAGCGGAAGCCGCCGTAGTAGAGATACCCCTTGAACCACGTCTGCGGCTCGCCGGTGCCGGACGGTCTCGGCTCGACGGAGAGCCCGACCGCGCCGCGCGTGTCGAATTCAAATATGATATCGCCGGTGCGCGTGTCCACGACGGTATAGCAGGTCTTGCTGCAGCCGACGACCGTAACGTCGCCGTATTTGGAGGCGTCTGCCGCCGCGTTTTCCTCTGTGGAATAAAACTCGAAGCGCACGGCGTATTTGCCGCTGAGATATGCCGGGAAGCCGTACGGATAAGCCGCCGCCGCGGCAAGCGCGTCTTCGTAAGTATCGTAGGTCTCCGCGGTCTGCAGATGATATGCGCCGATCAGCCGCGCACTGTCGCTTGTGCGGCTCTGATAAAACGAGCCGTTGGATAAGTACAGATTCTGGTCCTTGCAGACTGTGATCTTTTCCAAATCCGTCGTACCGACGGGGATCAGCTCATACGCCGTATCGTAATAGCCGAACGTGAAGCCGCTGCCGACCTGGTTGGAGAGATTCGCCGTCGGCAGCGCGTTATTGCCGTAATAGATGCCGACGCGGATCTTATCCGCCGCGCGCACGGCAAATACCGCCGCCGTGAGGATCAGCAGCAGAATCAGCAGCCGGAGCAGGCCCGATATTTTCATTTTTTCGGATCGTCTTTTCATAAGCTGTACCATACGCGAAAATGAAAACCATACAATAACATTATAGTACAAAAAGGCTGAGGATTCAACAGAAAAGCGCGTGATTTATCAGGCAGATTTTACCGGATCATGAAGGAGGTCATTTTGAAAGCATCTGTTTTTGAGGGCGTCTGCACGGCGCTCGTCACACCGTTTCGGGACGGTTCGGTCGATCTTGAAACGTTCGATCTGCTGCTGGAGCGGCAGATCGCAAACGGCGTCAGCGCCGTCTGTGTCTGCGGCACGACCGGAGAATCGGCAACGCTGCACGACGAGGAAAAGCTTACACTGATCGAACGTGCCGTCAAAACCTGTGACGGCAGAATGACGGTCATCGCGGGCACGGGCAGCAACGACACCTCGCACGCGATCGCACTCAGCAAAGCGGCATGTGATGCCGGAGCGGATGCGGTTCTTGTCGTGACGCCGTATTACAACAAGGCGACGGAAAACGGACTGATCGCGCATTATACCGCGGTCGCCGACGCAGTGGAAAAACCGGTGATCCTCTACAACGTGCCGTCTCGCACGGGCGTTCATATCCCGCTATCCGTCTATCGGGTGCTACAGCACCATCCGCGAATCGTCGGCGTCAAAGAGGCGTCCGGCGACGTCGCCTACGCGACGCAGATCCTGACCGAAACGGAAGAGCTCACGCTGTGGAGCGGAAACGACGATCTGATCGTGCCGCTGACGGCGATCGGCGGAAAAGGCGTGATCTCGGTGCTGTCCAATCTCTGCCCGTCGGAAACCGAAGCGATCTGCAAGGCGTGTCGGGACGGCGATTACGAGGCTGCCGCCGCACGCCAGCGGGAAATGACCGATCTGATCGGCGCACTGTTCTGCGAGGTCAACCCGATCCCGATCAAAACGGCGATGTCAATGCTCGGGTACCCGGTCGGCACGGCGAGACTGCCGCTTTGCGAGATGAGCGATAAGAATCTGCAAATTCTTAAAAGCACAATGAAAAAGCACGGTCTGATATAAAATGGCGCGTCCGCAATG
>JAFSXP010000144.1 GCA_017443965.1 Oscillospiraceae bacterium | reverse complement strand
TTTTCCCGCCGATCCTCAGCGCGCGCATGGCGTTGAGGATCGCCAGCACCGCCACGCCGACGTCGCCGAACACCGCCAGCCACATGGTGGCGATCCCGAACGCGCCGAGCAGCAGGATGATCCCCTTGACCGCGAGCGCGAAGACGATATTCTCGCGGACGATGCGCATGGTTTTGCCCGCGATCTTCACCGCGGCGGCGAGCTTTCGCACGTCGTCGTCCATGATGACGATATCCGCCGCCTCGATCGCCGCGTCGCTGCCCATGCTGCCCATCGCCACGCCGACGTCCGCCCGGCGCAGGACCGGCGCGTCGTTCATGCCGTCGCCGACGAACAGCACCGTACCGCGCTGCGTCAGCTCCTCGACCTGCGAGACCTTGTCCGCGGGCAGCAGCTCCGCGTGCGTCTCGTCGATCCCGAGCCGGCTTGCGACGGCTTCCGCCGCCTCCTTGCGGTCGCCCGTCAGCATGACGAGCTTCCCGACGCCGAGACCGCGCAGATCGCGGATCGCTTCTTTCGCCTCGGGCTTGACCGTGTCGGAGATCGTGATCGCGCCGAGGAATTCCCCGTCCGCCGCCGCGTAGACGACCGCACCGACGCTTTCCGCCTTATCGCAGGTGACGCCCGCGCGCTCCATCAGCGCGAGGTTGCCGAGAAAGACCTCCCTGCCGTCGATCACCGCGCGCACGCCGTGTCCGGCAAGCTCCTCCGTCTCGCCGACGCGGTCCATATCGAGCGGTTTGCCGTACGCCGCGCGGATGGACGCGGCGATCGGGTGTTTGGAGTACCCCTCGCCGTGCGCCGCAAGCTCGAGAAGCGTTTCGCGGTCTGTCGCGGCGGGAAATACCTCGGTCACGGTGAATTCGCCGCGCGTCAGCGTGCCGGTCTTGTCAAACGCCACGACGTCGGGATCGGCGGTGAGCTCTAAATAGTTACTGCCCTTGATGAGCACGCCGAGCTTCGACGCCGCGCCGATGCCGCCGAAAAAGCCGAGCGGCACGGAGATGACCAGCGCGCACGGACACGACACAACTAAGAACACACACGCGCGGCGGATCCACGTGTCCCACGGCTGCGCGAAAAGCAGCGGCGGAACGACCGCCAGCAGCACCGCCGCGACCGTGACAACGGGCGTGTAGTACCGAGCAAAGCGCGTGATGAAGCCCTCAGTCTTCGATTTCTTTTCCGCGGCGTTTTCCACAAGCTCCAGAATGCGCGCGACGGTGGAATTCTCATAGGTCTTCGTCGTGCGGACCTTCAGCGTCTCGCTGCCGTTGACGCAGCCGCTGATGATCTCGCTGCCGGGACTGACGCGGCGCGGGACGCTCTCACCCGTCAGCGCCGCGGTGTCGAGGAACGACTCTCCCTCAAGCACCACGCCGTCCAGCGGGACGCGCTCGCCGGGACGGACGACGATGACCGTGCCGATCTCCACGTCCTCGGGGTCGAGCTGCCGGAGCTCGCCGCCCTGCTCGACGTTGGCAAACTCCGGCGCGATGTCCATCATCGCGGCGATCGAGCGGCGCGACCGCCCGACCGCGACGGACTGGAACAGTTCGCCGACCTGATAGAACAGCATGACGGCGACCGCTTCTTCGTATTCGCCGACGACGAACGCCGCCGCCGAGGCGATCAGCATCAGGAGGTTTTCGTCGAACACCTGTCCGTGCGCGATATTGCGGCACGCTTTCAGGATCACGTCGAAGCCGACCAGCAGATACGGCACAAGATACAGCGCGAACGGCAGCCATGATACACCGATGCGGTCGAGCGCACCGGTCTTCTCCGCGATCAGCAGCGCGGCGAACAGCGCCGCCGCGACGACGATGCGCCAGAGCGTGCGCTTTTGCGAGGCGCTCATCGCACGATGCGCGTGCCGGCGTCGACCTTGTCGCACACCGCCTGCGCCTGATCGAGGATCTCCTCGAAGCGGTCGTCGTCCGCGTCGATCGTGATCTTCTGCATCACGAAGTTGACGCTGACCTCGTTCACGCCCGGGATCTTTGCGATGGCGCGTTCGATCTTCTCCGCGCAGTGCGCGCAGTCGAGCTCTTCCATTTTGAATTTCTTTTTCACGGTACTCTCCCCTTTATTCCGTTGCGTGCTCCAGACCTTCGGCGAAGATCGTGCGCACGTGATCGTCCGCCAGCGCGTAGTAGACCACGCGGCCGTCCTTTCGGTAGCGGACGAGATTTGCCTGTTTCAGGATGCGGAGTTGATGCGAGACGGACGATTTCGTCATCCCCAGCAGCACCGAGATGTCGCAGACGCACATCTCCGCCTGCATCAGCGCGCAGAGGATCTTGACGCGCGTGGAGTCGCTGAACACCTTGAAGATGTCCGCCACGTCCAGCAGCACCTCGTCGCCGGGCATGCTCTTGCGCACGGCGTCGACG
>JAFSXP010000143.1 GCA_017443965.1 Oscillospiraceae bacterium | reverse complement strand
TCGTCCTGAGCCAGGATCAAACTCTCAAAAAATCGTATCTTAAACAGCCCGTTTTCAAGCTGCTTAAAATCTCTTGAGTTCGCTCTCAGCTATCACTCAAATTAACGTTGGCGCCCCATGATCTTACGACCATAGAGCTAATTCAACCATGGTGTTAAACATGTTTCTCGTTGTTTAATTTACAAGGTACACAGTGCCGCCCTTTTTGCGGCGGCTTGCTCATTATAGCGCAGCGGGATATGATTGTCAAGCAAAAAAACTCAAAATTTTTGAAAATTTTTATAGAGAAAAATCGGCTGCCCGTGCGGGCAGCCGATCCGGTAATTTCAGTGCCGTTACGGCTCGTCTTCGATGATGCCGTAGCCGCCGTCGTTCCGCTTGTAGACCACGGCGAACGCGCCGTCGGAATCCTCGTCGCGGAACGCGAAGAAATTGTGTTCCAGCAGGTTCATCTGCAGGATCGCCTCTTCCCGTTTCATGGGCTTCATATTGAAATGCTTGGTGCGGATGATCTCGAAGCCCTCCTCGGGCTCGTCGGGCACGAACGACGACACCGCCTCCGGCTCGCGCGTGAACGCGTCCTTGCGCAGCCGCTTGGCAAGACGCGTCTTATTCTTGCGGATCTGACGCTCGATGGTGCTGACCGCCGCGTCGACGGACGCGAACATGTCAGACGTGCTTTCGCTGGCACGGAAGTAGGTGCCGGCGGCGTGGACGGTGATCTCGACCTTGTTGCTGTTCTTCTCGACGCTGAACGCGACAAGCGCCTCCGCGTCGTCGCCGAAGAAGCGCTCCAGCTTCATGACCTTCTTTTCCGCGTAGGCGTGGACGTTGGTCGGCAGGCTGACTTTCTTTTCCGTATACTGGAATTTCATGGTTCGGTCTCTCCTTTCGGGCAGGGGATCGTGTGCGTTCCCTTGACCCGCTTCCATTATAGCATATCCTGCGTTTTTTTCAATATCCGTGTGTAAAATTCACAATTCCGAAATAAAAGAAAAGGCGCTGTTGTGCAAGTTGCACAACAGCGCTCAGGTTTCCGGGTCGTCGTCGCGTGTGATGAACTCCTGCATGACCTTTTGATAGACGCGCTCGGCGCGCTGGCGGAACCTTCGCTCCAGTTTCCGCGCCTGCGACAGCGACGGCGCCGTCAGTTCCAGCGCCATCAGATCGCTGCTGCCGTCGCTGAGCGTCATGCGGACGGTACACATGCCGTCTTCCTTCTCGGTGACCTTGGTGTCGATCAGGTTGCTGCGGCGGACGTTGAGGTTATACTCCTCGACCGCCTTTTTGGCGCGCTTCGCCACCGGCACGGCGACGGTCTCCTGCATGACCTCGCAGACCTCGCGTCCGGCGTCGGTGATCTCGAACTCCTTATTGCCGACGTCGCGCAGATGACCGGTCTCGACCAGCTGCGGTACCGCCTCGCAGACGTCGAAGTACGTCAGGCGGTCATCCTGCAGGCACAGCGCGTAGATCGTCTGCACCGAGGCGGGGAATTCGACGCGCGACATGACGTACAGGATCAGCACCTTGACGTCGAGCATATCCTTGATAAATCCGTGTCGTTCCATAAAAACCTCTGGTAATGTGTTGTGGTTTGACCAGTATACTCCATTTTTTGCGCTTTGACAAGTCAAAATGTTAAGAAGCGCCAAAAACGCCAACATTTACGCCTTGCGCATTTGCACTTTTACAGTGTAAAACGAAAACAGGAGGTAGATTCTATGCAAAATTCCAAACGCAAAATCATTTCTCTGTTTTTGGAGCTGACGCTGCTGTCCGGTCTTTCGACCGGCGCGTCCGCGATCCGCCTGCGAAGCCTGCGCGGCGCGCTCGGCACGATCCGCTGCATGATCGACCCGCGCAGTTGTACGAAGCAAACGGCTTCGCCCAAAACGGAGACGGCGCCGATGCCTGCGCCGCAGACGAACACGCAGACCGAAAACACGGCTTCCGTACTCGCCTACGAGAAGCAGGTCGTCGAACTGATCAATCAGCAGCGGTCAAAGAACGGTCTGCAGCCGCTGACGCTCTCTTCCGATCTGTGCGCGAAGGCGCGCATCAAATCGCAGGACATGGCGTCGAACGGCTACTTCAGTCACACCAGCCCGATCTACGGCTCGCCCTTTGACATGATGAAATCGCTCGGGATCTCGTATCGCGCGGCGGGAGAGAACATCGCGATGGGCTACAGCACGCCGGACGCTGTTGTGACAGCCTGGATGAACTCGTCCGGTCACCGCGCCAACATCCTGTCCGCAAGCTACACAACGATCGGCGTCGGGTACGTTGCAAACGGCAACTACTGGACGCAGTGGTTCATCGGCTGAATTTCCTCCTTGCCCCGCCCTTGGACGGGGTGTTTTTTTGTCCGTTTTCGCCGCGGGCGCATATACTGGGTGGAAAGGAACGTGGTGGAAATGGATCATCGGTTCGCCGTCATCGGCGGCGACGAACGCATGCGATACGCCGCGCTGTACCTGCGCAGGATCGGCGGCGAGACGGAGACCTACGCCGTGCCCGGTCTGCCCGACACGTGCGCGGGGCTGAAGGAGACGCTGCGTCGGGCAAAGGCGGTGCTGCTGCCGATGCCGGCGCTGGACGGCGGCGGGCACATCCGCAACAGTCAGGGCGCGGCGCTGACCGCCGAGGACGTGGCGCAGTATGTGCGCGGCGACGCGACGGTGTTCGGCGGCAGGCTCGGACACGCGGCGGAGCTCATCGGGCGGCGGGCAAAGACAGAGGACTACGCCGAATGGGAGACGCTGCAGATCGCGAACGCCGTGCTGACGGCGGAGGGTGCGGTGCTGCTTGCCATGGAGCAGTCGGACGCGTCGCTGCACGGCAGCCGCTGTCTGGTGATCGGCGCGGGACGCATCGGCATGCGGCTGGCGCGTCTACTGAAGGCGCTGGGCGCGGACGTGACCGTGACTGCGCGCAAAGACAGCGATTTCGCGCGCATCCGTGCCGAGCGGATGGACGCCGACGTGACCGGCGTCTACGGGCTGGGGCTCGGGCGGTACGGCTTTGTGTTCAACACGGTCCCCGCGCAGGTGCTCGGCGCCGAGCAGATCGAGCGGCTGCGCCCGGACTGCGTGCTGATCGAGCTGGCGAGCGCACCGGGCGGGTTTTCGCCCGAGGTGTGCCGCATGCTGGATCGGCAGTACGTCGCGGGCGGCGGTCTGCCGGGGCGCGTCGCGCCGAAGACCGCGGGCGAGACGATCGCGGCGGAGATCGCGGAGCGTCTTCGCCGCGGCGCGTGAGGTGCGGCGATGGAGCAGCCTGTGATCGGATTCGCCTTGTGCGGATCGTTCTGTACGTTCGGGCGCGTCCTGCGCGCACTGGAAGAACTGAAACCCCGCTTCCCTGCCCTGGTGCCGATTTTGTCGGAGGTCAGCGGCGCGACCGACACGCGCTTCGGAAAGGCGGACGACTTCGCGGCGCGGCTGGAGGCGATTTGCGGACGCGCGCCGCTGCGGTCTCTCACCGACGTTGAGCCGATCGGTCCGAAGCGGCTGCTCGACGCGCTGGTGATCGCTCCGTGCACGGGCAACACGCTGGCGAAACTGGCAAACGGCGTCGCCGATTCCGCGGTGACGCTGGCGTGCAAGGCGCATCTTCGCAACGAGGCGCCGGTGGTGATCGCCGTGTCGACAAACGACGGGCTCGGCGGCAACGCCGCGAACCTCGGCAAACTGCTGGCGCGGAAGCATTTCTATTTCGTGCCGTTCGGGCAGGACGATCCCGCGGAGAAGCCGTGCTCGCTGGTGGCGGATTTCGCGAAGCTCGGCGACACGCTCGCCATGGCGTTGGAGGGGCGGCAAATTCAGCCGCTGCTCCTGCGGGGGTAGAGGGCAGAGGTCAGAGTTTCGTTCATTATTGTCATTTTGAGGAGCGAAGCGACGAAG
>JAFSXP010000011.1 GCA_017443965.1 Oscillospiraceae bacterium | reverse complement strand
ATCCAAGCGACTGCTGGATCTGATGATCAATTCCATCTATACGCATCAGGAGATCTTCCTGCGCGAGCTGATCTCCAACACGAGCGACGCCATCGACAAGCTGGCGTATCTGGCGCTGACGGACGAGAACGTCGGGCTGAATCGCAGCGACTTTGCGATTTGGCTGAAGACCGACGAAGAGAACGGTTTTCTGACGGTCTCCGACAACGGCATCGGCATGAACAAGGAGGAGCTGGAGGAGAACCTCGGCACCATCGCGCAGAGCGGCTCGCTGAAATTCAAGAAGGAGTTGGAAAACACCGATGACGTGGACATCATCGGGCAGTTCGGCGTCGGCTTCTATTCGGCGTTCATGGTCGCCGAGGCGGTCACCGTGATCTCGAAAAAGTACGGCGAGGAGCAGGCGTATATGTGGCAGTCGTCCGGCGCGGACGGCTACACGATCACGCCGTGCGAGAAGGAGAGCGCCGGTACGGACGTGATCCTGAAGCTGAAGAAGGACACCGAGGACGAGCAGTATTCGCGTTTCCTCAAGTCCTACGAGCTGCAAAATCTCGTGCGGAAGTATTCCGACTACATCCGCTATCCGATCAAGATGGAGGTGCAGCGCCAGCGCGTCAAGGAGACGCCCGAGGGCGAGGAGAAGCCGGAGACGCCGGAATATGAGACATATACCGAAGTCGAGACGCTCAACTCCATGGTACCGCTGTGGCAGCGCGCCAAGAAGGACGTCAAGCAGGAGGAATACAACGCCTTCTACCGCGACAAGTTCTTCGACTTTGAGGAGCCGCTTTCGGTCATCCACACGTCCGTCGAGGGCACCGTGACCTATAAGGCGATGCTGTTTTTGCCGCAGAAGGCGCCGTTCGATTTCTACACGAAGGAGTTCAAGAAGGGCTTGCAGCTCTATTCCTCCGGCGTGATGATCATGGAAAACTGCGCCGATCTGCTGCCGGACTATTTCCGCTTTGTGCGCGGCGTCGTCGATTCGCAGGATCTCAGTTTGAACATTTCCCGGGAAATGCTGCAGCATGACCGGCAGCTCAAGCTGATCGCCGCCAATCTGGAAAAGAAGATCAAGGCGGAGCTGGAGCGGCTGCGCGATAAGGAGCGCGAGAAATACGAGAAGTTCTTCGCGTCGTTCGGTCTGCAGCTCAAGTACGGCGTCGTCGGCGATTACGGCGCGCACAAGGACGCCGTGCAGGGCTTGCTGCTGTTCTGGTCGAGCAAGCAGGAGAAGTTCGTGACGCTCAAGGAGTACGTCGAGGCGATGCCCGAGGGACAGAAGTACATCTATTACGCCGCGGGCGAGAATCGCGGCAGACTGCGCAATCTGCCGCAGGCGGATCTGCTGCGGGAAAAGGGATATGATTTCCTGCTCTTCACCGACGAGGTGGACGGCTTTATCCCGCAGACGCTGCGCAAGTACATGGAGAAGGAATTCCGCAATCTTGCGCAGGACGAGCTGGGCTTGGACGAGGGCGAAAAACCGGAGACGACCGAGCTGGACAAGCCCGTGCTTGACTTTGTAAAAGAAGCGCTCGGCGAGAAGGTCAAGGAGGTCCGCACGTCGACGTCGCTCGGCAGCCATCCTGTCTGTGTTGTTCCGGACGCGGAGATGAGCTTTGAGATGGAGAAGTATCTCAAGCGCGTCAATCCCGAGTTCCGCTATGAAAACGGCCGCGTGCTCGAATTGAATACGACGCACCCCGTTTTTGCGGCGCTGCGGAGCGCGATGGAAAACGACAAGGATAAGGCAAAAAAATACGCCGAGCTGCTCTATGCGCAGGCGCTGCTGATCGCCGATCTGCCGCTTGACGATCCGACGGCGTACACCGATCTCGTCTGTGAGCTGATGCAGTAAAAAATGACCTCCGTACCGTTTGGGCGGTACGGAGGTTCTTTTTTATTCTGTTTCCGGCGGGGAAAGCACGCCGTAGTCGGCAAATCGCGTGTCTTTTGAAGAGGTCAGAAATACCAGCGTTTTCTCACCCTCCGGCAGATACGCGCCGTAGTCGCGTACCAACGAGGATACCAGTTCGCCGCCGCTCGTTTCGATCCACGCGTGTGCAGAGAGCGCCATAATCTCCGGATCGGTCGAGCCGAACGAAACAGAGATGTTCTTTTCCGCAAGCGCCTCGGCGATCACCGCCGCGGCTTCCCGCGCAGCCTGCTGTCCGTCACCCGGATAGACGATGTACGTGCTCTGCGGGAAGTCGAAGCCGTCAAAGACGATCTCGCGGAAGCCGAGCGCAGAAAGCTCCTCGGCGGTCGCGATCAGATATTCCCGAACTGCGTCTTTCGCGGGATCCAGACAGTAGCTGCCGTTCGCGTCCATCCACAGCGCACCGCCGCGGATGGCGAGCGCGTTGGAGTAGTCGGAAAGCGCAAACGCGCTGTCGCGGTACGCGGGGATCCTTGCGACGGGCGACGCGCTGCTTTTCAGCGAGATGCCCTGTACGAAGCTCTCAATCGCGTCCGTGTCGGCTTTTACCGTATCGCACAGCGTTGAGGGATACAGCGCCTTGCCCGTCAGCGTTTTCATGTCCAGCATCACGGTGTTGCAGTTTTCGGGCAGGGGATCGAGCGCAGCGCGGACGTCTTCATCCATCAGCTGCTCCGCCGTCAGATACAGACCGCTGATCTTCGGCGTCTCGGGCTCTGCTGCGATCTCTTCCTTCGGCGTCTCGCTGATCAGCTTGAATTCACCGGACGGCGTTTCCTGCGCCTGCTCCTGCGCGGCGAGCGAGCTGCCGCTGCGGTCGAAATGCACGCCGTGCTCGTCATAGACGAGAAATCGACCGAGATACACAAACCGAAGCACCGCCAGTAGCGCGATCGCCGCCAGCACGATCAGCACGACGCGGACCGCGGTATTCAGTTTGCTTTTTTTCTGATATGTAAGACCTGCCAAAGTGTTACGCTCCTTTGTGCTTGGCGGAGATCTGCCGCCAGTCTTCCTGCTCGGCGACCGATTCGATCTCCATGCCGTTTTGCTCGATGGCGAGCTTGACTTCATCCAGACGGATATCGAGGATGCCGGAACAGATAAACCGTCCGTTCTTCGCCAGCAGACTCGGCACGACTTTACTCAGCGGGATGATGACGTCCGCGACGATATTTGCCAGCACGACGTCATAGTCGCCGCCGAGCTTTTTAACAAGCTCTCCGTCGCCGATCACGTCGCCGGTCAGCGCGGTGAAACGGTCGGCTCCGAGCTCGTTCAGCGCGGCGTTTTCCCGCGCGATATCCTCCGCCATGGGATCGATGTCCACGCCGACGGCGCTTTTCGCGCCGAGCCGCAGCGCTGCGATCGACAGGATCCCGCTGCCGCTGCCCAGATCCAGCACACGATCGCCGCCGCGGAGCTGCCGCTCCAGCGCGCGCATGCACATCTGCGTGGAGGCGTGCATGCCGGTGCCGAAGATCATGCCGGGATCGAGAATGACCGGCACGCGGCCGTCGGGGATCTCGGGGTGCAGCCATTTCGGCACGACAAGAAACCGCTCGCCGACCGCGACGGGGGTATAATACTGCTTCCAGCTGTTCTCCCAGTCCTCGTCGCGAACGCGCCGCGTTTCTGCGCGCAGCGGCGCAAGCGCGTCGCCGTACTTTTCGCGCAGCGCTTCCAGCTGCCGCAGCAGCGTATCGACCTCGTCCGCCGCCTCAAAGTACAGACGCACCTGACTCATGCCCTTCATCTGCGCGGCGAGCGATTCGTCCACATAGTCCCAATACTGCCGGTTCTGCTCCAGAAAACGGCGGAAATCCTCCTCGTCGTCGATCAGAAAGCTGTCATAGCCGAGCACAGTGAGCCGCTCGCACAGCAGGTCGATGCCGCCGGAATTTGTTTTGATCGTCACTTCAAACCACTGCATACGATCCCTCCGCTGACAGTTTACAGGAAATGACGCCGAATAACAAGAGAGTATTTTACTTTTTGACGGTTATCGGTTATAATAGCAGCACAAACTGGTCAAGGGATGGTTTCATGATCACACGCACAAAGCTTCTGCCGGGAGTGTATCTCACGGCGATCCGTACGGATAAATTCAAAACGGGATGCTTCAGCGTCAACTTGCTTCGTCCGCTCAAGCGAGAAGAGGCGGCGATGAACGCGCTGCTGCCGAGCGTGCTGCTGCGCGGCACGGTGAAGCACCCGGATCTTCGCAGCATGGCACTTGCGCTGGAGCAGCTATACGGCACGGAGCTCAGCAGTACGATCCGCAAGAAGGGCGAAGTGCAGACGACCGGACTGTTTGCGGATTTCATCGAGGACGCGCTGGTCGGCAGCGAGATCCTGCGTCCCGCCGTTTCACTCTGCGCAGAAGTACTTTTGCAGCCTGTACTTGACGGCGGCGTATTCCGCGCGGATTATGTGGCGCAGGAAAAAGAGAACCTCTGCAACGCGATCCGCAGCGCCATCAACAGCAAGCGCACCTATGCCGTTTTGCAGACGGTCAAAACGATGTGTGCGAACGAGCCCTACGGCGTCAGCCGCCTCGGCGAGGTCGAAGACGTGGAAACAATCACGACGGAATCGCTGTACGCGCATTATCGCAACATCCTTGAGACGTCGCGGATCGAGATCTGCTATCTGGGCAGGCAAGACGAAAAGACGGTGGCTGCGCTGTTCACAGACGCGTTTGCGGCGCTGCCGCGCGGCAGTCTGACGCAGATCGGCATCACGCCGAACGCGCCCGTGACGCAGGTGCGGGAGAAGAGCGAACGTCTCGACGTGACGCAGGGCAAGCTCTGCATGGGCTTCCGTCTTGCCGAGACGGCTGCGGACGACAACTGGGCGGCGAATCTGATGATGAACACGGTGTTCGGCTCCGGCGTCACCAGCAAGCTGTTCCTGAACGTGCGTGAAAAGCTGTCGCTTTGCTACTACGCGTCGTCGTCGCTGGAGAAGTTCAAGGGCGTGATGCTGGTCGACTCCGGCATCGAATTCGGAAACGCGGACGTCACGCGGACGGAGATCCTGCGCCAGCTCGACGATTGCCGCAGCGGCGCGATCACGGACGAGGAGATGGACTCCGCTCGAAAGCATCTGCTGTCCGTTTGGCGCGCGGCACTGGACAGCCCGTCGCAGACGGACGAATACTATCTTGGCTGCGCGATCCTCGGCAGTACAAAGACGATGACGGACGTCATCGCCGAGCTTGAGACGGTCACAAAAGAGCAGACCGTCGCGGCGGCGAACGGCGTGACGCTGGATACGGTTTATTTCCTGAAAGGACTGGAAGCATGAAACGCACGGACTTTCCCAAGCTCGACGAGCGGTATTATGAGGGCGTGACCTCCGGCGGTCTGCGTGTTCGCGTGGTGCCGAAGCCGGGATTTTCCAAGCAGTATGCGTTCGTCGCCGTGGACTACGGTGCGATCGACACGAGCTTTCTGCGCTGCGGTGAAAAGGTCGTCACGCCGGACGGCATCGCGCACTATCTGGAGCACAAGATGTTCGATATGCCCTACGGCGACGCGATGAACCGTTTCGCGCAGTTCGGCGGCAATCCGAACGCTTTTACAAGCTACACGATGACGGCGTATTATGTGGAATGCACCGATCACTTTGCGGAAAATCTTCAAACGCTGGTGCAGTTCGTCTTTACACCGTATTTCACGCAGAAGAGCGTCGATAAGGAGCGCGGCATCATCGGACAGGAGATACGCATGTACGAGGACAGCGCGTCCTCCCGCGTGTATGAGAACCTGTTCCGCGCGATGTACCGCGAGCATCCGATCCGCGTGCCGATCGCCGGCACGGTCGAATCGATCGCGCAGATCACGCCCGCGCTTCTGGAGACGTGTCACCGATCGTTCTACAGTCCGAAAAACGCCATGCTCTGCGTGGTCGGCGACGTCGATCCGGAGAAGGTTCTGTCGCTTGCCGACAGCGCGCTTCCCGCGTGGGAGGCGGAAGCCGTGACGCGTCTGTACGGAGAAAAGGAGACGCCTTCCGTCGTGCAGCCGCAAATTGAAGACGCAATGGAGATCGCAAGACCGATGTTCCTTGCGGGCTTCAAGGGTGAAGCGCTGCGCGGCCGCGACGCGATGCGGCAGGAGTTCATCGGCGATCTCGCCGCCGATTTGATGCTCGGCGCGTCGTCGCCGCTCTACACGGAGCTGTACGGAAAAGGATTGATCGACAGCGGCTTTTCTGCCGGTTATGAGGGCATGAAGGGCGTCAGCCTGTTTTCGGCGGGCGGGGAAACGCCTGATCCCAAAGCGGTCACGGAGCGTATTTTGCAGGAGGCGCAGCGCGTTTCGCGCGACGGCTTCGACGCGGAGCTGTTCGAGTGTCTCAAGCGCAGCGCGATCGGCAAGCGTGTGCGCGAGCTTGACAGCTTTGAGACGATCTGTATGCGCTCGTGCGAATGTGCGTTCGACGGCGCGGAGTATTTTGAATTCCCCGAGCTTTACGGCTCTGTGACGCAGGACGATGTGCTTGCGTTTATCAAGACTTATCTGCAAACGGACAGGATGTCGCTGTCCGTCATCACGCCCAAACCGGAAAGGAAGGATCCCGCATGACGACGCCTATCACGTTCCCGAATCTCGGCATTTCCGTGATGATCGATCCCGTTGCGTTCACGCTCGGAAGCTTCAGCGTGCACTGGTACGGGATCATCATCGGCTGCGGCTTTCTGCTCGCGGTCCTCTATGCGCATGTGCGCTGCAAGCAGTTCGGTCTGACGGAGGATAATATCCTGACCATGCTGCTCTGCGCTGTTCCCGCTGCGCTTGTATGCGCCAGGATCTACTATGTGGTGTTTTATTGGGAGCTTTACAGGGACAACCCGATCTCCGCGCTGTATATCTGGGAGGGCGGTATCGCCATCTACGGCGCCGTGATCGGCGCGGTCGCCGCCGCGTGGCTGTACTGCCGCAAGGCGAAGATCCCGTTCGGCGCGATGGGCGACATCGGCGCGCTCGGTCTGCTGATCGGGCAGGGGATCGGTCGCTGGGGCAATTTCGTCAACCAGGAGGCGCACGGCGGGATCACCGATTCGTTTTTCAAGATGGGGCTTGTCGATTCGACCGGTGCGGTCGCGTATTACCATCCGGCGTTTCTTTATGAATCCGTCTGGAATCTCGTCGGCTTTGTGATCCTCCATTTCTATTCCAAACACAGAAAGTATGACGGCGAGATCTTCACACTGTACATCGCATGGTACGGCTTCGGACGCGGACTTATCGAAGGACTTCGGACGGACAGCCTGATGCTCTTCGGCACCGGCATCCGTGTCAGCCAGCTGCTCGGCTTCGTGTCCTGTGCCGTCGCGTTGTGGCTGTGGCTCTACACGCGGCTGCACAAGAAACCGACGGCGGACACGCTTTTCGTCAACCGGAAGGCTGCGGAAGCAGCGACGGAGACGGAAGCGTCGAGCGCCGAAGATGAATAATTTGTAAAAAAACACGTAATCTGTAGCAATACCGCGCAGAACGTGGTATAATACTTTCGACAACAATAAAGGAGGTTGTATCTGTATGGCTATCAATTTTGACGATCTGAAGGATACGGCTGTGGATCTGGCGCAGGCGGCTGCGCAGAAGGCAAAAGAGCTGGCGACCATCGCGAAGGCGAAGGCGTCTATCGCCGCGGAGGAGATCAAGATCCGTAAGGCGTACATCGAGCTCGGCAAGCTGTACTACCGCGACTATGCCCTCGGTGAAGATATGGACAGCGCGGAGTATTTGCCGTGGTGCGATAAGATCACCGCGTCGAGAGCGGTCATCGAGGACCTGAAGAACCTGATCGCCGACATCAAGGAAAAAGGCGAACTGACCGACGAAGAGGTCGAGACCGCGGACGAAGAGCCTGCCGAGGAACCTGAGCAGACCGAAGAATAATCCGAAAGATCAAAAAGACGACTGTCAAATGACAGTCGTCTTTTTTGTTAGTGCTTGAGCAAGTGGCTTGCGCGAAGCGTGAGCCACAAAAAACCGCCCGCTATGCGGGTGGGAATTCGGTGCTTAAGCAAGGGAACATTCTTTCTGCTAAAATGGAGATGTTCAGGCTCCAAAGGAAAAGCAGAAAGGATGTTCCCT
>JAFSXP010000010.1 GCA_017443965.1 Oscillospiraceae bacterium | reverse complement strand
TGGCTCATTTGTCAAGCCCTTTTTTGAAAAAAACTCGTTTTTTTCAAAAAAAGTAGGACCCCTCTTTTGAGGAATCCTTAACTTAATGACATTGGGCTCTGCCCCGTACCCCTATTATAAAACTTTATATTCAGATCTGTGCCTATGTTTTTCATCAGTCTGTCATTCACGTTATACATCAAGTCGCGAAGCGACTTCCTTCACTTCACTCTGCACTCTGCACACTCCACACTTTTATCGGAGGCAATTCAGCCGCGATAATCCAGACTCTAAAAAGCGAGTTGATGCATTTGTTTAAAACCCTGTTAAAATCCGTGCGGGAATACAAGAAGCCGTCGATCCTCACGCCGATCCTCGTGGCGTTCGAGGTCGTGCTCGAGTGCGTGATCCCGTTCATCACCGCGGATCTGGTCAATCAGATCCAGGCGGGCTGCGAGATGAGCGTCATCCTGAAGGACGGCGGGCTTCTCGCGCTGATGGCGGTCCTGTCGCTGACCTTCGGCTCCGTCGCGGGGGCGACCTGCGCCACCGCCTCCTGCGGCTTCGCGAAAAACCTGCGCAAGGATATGTATTACAATATCCAGAATTTCTCATTCGAGAACATCGACAGATTCTCCACCGCCTCGCTCGTTACGCGCCTGACCACGGACGTGACGAACGTGCAGACGGCGTATATGACCATCATCCGCACGGCGATCCGCTGCCCGTTCATGCTGATCTTCGCCTTCGTGATGGCGTTCGTCATGGGCGGAAAAATGGCTTGGATCTTCGTCGTGCTGGTGCCGCTGATGGCGCTCGGCCTGTTCTCGATCATCCGCAAGGTCATGCCGATGTTCAAGCGCGTGTTCAAGAAATACGACAAGCTGAACGGCTCCGTCGAGGAGAACGTCAGCGCGATGCGCGTGGTCAAATCCTTCGTGCGCGAGGACTACGAAAAGCAGAAATTCAACGCCGCGGCGGACGACGTGTGCCGCGACTTCACCCGCGCCGAGCGCTTCATCGCGCTGAACGGCCCGATCATGCAGTTCTGCCTTTACGCGGTCATGGTTTTCACGCTGACCTTCGGCTCCTACGTCATCATCTCCACGACGGGCGCGAAGTTCAACGTCGGGCAGCTCTCTGCGATGCTGACCTACAGCTTCATGATCCTGATGAGCATGATGATGGTCTCGATGGTGTTCGTGATGATCACGATCTCCGCCGAATCCGCGAAGCGCATCACGGAAGTCCTGAACGAAAAAAGCACTCTTACGAACCCCGAGAACCCGGTGTATGAGATCCCCGACGGCAGCATCGACTTCGACGGCGTGAGCTTCAAATACTCCGCCGCGGCGGAGATGAACGCCCTTTCGGACGTGGATCTGCATATCCGCTCGGGCGAGACGGTCGGCATCATCGGCGGCACGGGCTCGTCGAAGTCCACGCTGATCCAGCTGATCTCCCGCCTCTACGACGCGACCGAAGGAACGGTGCGCGTGGGCGGCAGAGACGTGAAGGAATACGATCTCGAAACGCTGCGCGACGGCGTCGCCGTGGTGCTGCAGAAGAACGTGCTGTTCTCCGGCACGATCAAGGAGAACCTGCGCTGGGGCAATCCGGACGCGACGGACGAAGAGCTCGTCGCCGCGTGCCGCCTCGCCTGCGCGGACGAATTCATCGAAAAATTTCCCGACAAATACGATACCTACATCGAGCAGGGCGGCACGAACGTCTCCGGCGGGCAGAAGCAGCGCCTGTGCATCGCGCGGGCGATCCTCAAGAAGCCGAAGATCCTGATTTTAGACGACTCCACCAGCGCCGTCGACACAAAGACGGACGCCGAGATCCGCAAGGCGATGGCGGAATTTATTCCCGAGACGACGAAGCTCATCATCGCCCAGCGCACCGCGTCGGTCGAGAACGCCGACCGCATCATCGTGATGGACGGCGGCAGGATCAACGCCGTCGGCACCCACGAAGAGCTTCTGAAATCCAACGATATTTACCGCGAGGTCTACGAATCGCAGAACAAGGCCGCGGACGACGGTCCCGCGGACGGCGATGCGCAGGGAAAGGCAGGTGACGGTCATGCAGAAGAGTAACCGCAGAAACGTCTCCAAGGCGAAAAAGGGCACCCTGCCGCGGCTTCTGAAAACGATGTTCGGCTTTTATCCCGTGATGCTGCCGCTGACGATCGTGTGCATCGTCGTCTCCGCGGCGGTCAGCACGATCCCCTCGATCTTCATGCAGCGCGTGATCGGCATTATCGAAATGAGCTGGCAGAGCGGCGACTGGAGCGCCGTCGCGCACGATATCATTTCCGCCGTGCTCGTGCTGGTCGTGTTCTATGTGATCTCCCTCGCCGCGGGCGTCGCTTTCAACCAGATGATGGCGATCATCACCCAGGGCACGCTGAACAAGCTGCGCAAAAAGATGTTCGACGGCATGCAGAACCTGCCGATCAAATACTTCGACACGCACAATTTCGGCGATATCATGAGCTATTATACGAACGATATCGACGCGCTGCGGCAGATGATCTCGCAGAGCTTCCCGCAGCTGCTCAATACCGTGATCGTGATCACGGGGCTTTCATTCATCATGCTGTATTTCAGCGTATGGATGACCCTCGTCGTGGTCTTCGGCATGGTGCTCATCCTGTTCCTCACCAAGGTCGTGGGCGGCGGCTCGGCGCGGCATTTCATCCGCCAGCAGGCGGCGATCGGCAAAGAAGAGGGCTTCGTGCAGGAGATGATGAACGGCCAGAAGGTCGTCAAGGTCTTCTGCCACGAAGACGCGAGCAAGGCGGACTTCGATAAGATCAACGAGGAGCTTTACAGCGAGGCGCGCGCCGCGAACCGCTACGCGAACCTGCTGGGACCCGTGCTCAACAACGTGGGCAATATCCTTTACGTGCTCGTGGCGATCGTCGGCGGAATCCTGCTGATCACACATGTGCCGAACGTCAGCCTCTCAGGCAAGCTTTTGAGTCTCGCGGTGGTCGTGCCGTTCCTCAATATGACCAAGCAGTTCGCGGGCTCGATCGGGCAGGTGTCGCACCAGATCAACTTCGTCGTGATGGGCCTTGCCGGCGCGGACCGCATCTTCGACCTGATCGACGAGGCGCCCGAGACCGACGACGGCTACGTCACCCTCGTGAACGCGAAGGAGGAGAACGGCGAGCTCGTCGAGACGGCGGAGCATACCGGCCTGTGGGCGTGGAAGCATCCCCACGGCGACGGCACGCTGACCTATTCGCGCCTGACCGGCGACGTGCGGCTGTTTGACGTGGATTTCAGCTACGACGGCAAAAAGACCGTGCTGCACGAGGTCAGCATCTACGCCGAGCCCGGGCAGAAGGTCGCCTTCGTCGGCGCCACCGGCGCGGGCAAGACCACGATCACGAACCTGATCAACCGCTTCTACGACATCGCCGACGGCAAGAGCCGCTACGACGGCATCAATATCAATAAGATCAAGAAAGCCGACCTGCGGCATTCCCTCGGCGTCGTGCTGCAGGACGTGAACCTGTTCACGGGCACCGTAATGGAAAATATCCGTTACGGACGGCTGGACGCGACGGATGAGGAATGCGTCGCGGCGGCGCGTCTTGCGGGAGCGGATGATTTCATCACAAGGCTCCCCGACGGCTATGAAACGATGCTCACGGGCAACGGCGCGAACCTCTCGCAGGGCCAGCGGCAGCTTCTTTCGATTGCCCGCGCCGCGGTAGCCGACCCGCCGGTCATGATCCTCGACGAGGCGACCAGCTCCATCGACACCCGCACCGAGGCGATCGTGCAGCGCGGCATGGACGCGCTGATGAAAGGCAGAACGGTGTTCGTCATCGCCCACCGTCTTTCCACCGTCAAGAACGCCGACGTG
>JAFSXP010000142.1 GCA_017443965.1 Oscillospiraceae bacterium | reverse complement strand
CCACCGCGATGACGGAGCCGGAGGTGATGATGTTCTCGTCGCCCTTGGTGTTGCTGGAGCGGTTCGTGACCTTCTTCTTGCCCTTGACGGCAAGCACGTCCGCGGGGAGCGCCTCGCAGTAGAAGAATTCCTTCCACTGATCGGCGAGGACGCCGCCGGCAGCGCCGGTGATGGCTTTGATCAGACCCATAGTTTCGTTCTCCTTTTTCTTTTTTGGTTTCTACGGATATTATCGGTCAAACGCGGCCGTTTGTCAAGTCAGTGCAGCGACCGGTAGCGGTTGGGCGATTCGCCGTAGTATTTCCTGAACACGCGGTAGAACGTCGACTGCGCGGGATAGCCGCAGGCGACGGCGATCTCGTCCACGCTTCTCTGCGTGGTGCACAGCAACTTCGCCGCCTCCTTCATGCGCACGGAGACGAGATAATCACCTAAATTCATGCTCGTTCTGTCGCGCACGGCGGCGTAGACGGTCTTCAGCGGCAGCGAGAAATGCGTGGCGAGCGTCTGCGCGTTCAGGTCGGGATCGCGGAAGTTCGCGCCGATGTAGGCGACCACGTTCTCCTGCACGTTCTCGGCGTCGGTCTCCTGCCGCGCGGCAAGGCGGTCGAAGAGCGTCGTCACCAGATCCTCCATGCGGCGGAAATTCTCCTTCGGGCGCATCTCCTCGTGGTATTCCAGCGCGTCCGCCTCGGGCAGCGGCAGCTCCAGCTCGTTCGCGGTGCTGCGGATGACGAAGCGCACGTTGTAAAAGACCTCCTTCGCCGCGCCGGGGGCGTAGCGGTCTGCGCCGAGCGAACGGACGAACTCCAGCGTGTCGGTGCGGTCGTTTTTGATGACCGCCTGATACAGCCGCTCGTGCGTCAGCCACGAATAGACGCCCGGGCGGTCCTCGCCGGTCTCTTCGGCGGAGAAGACCTCGATGTAACTCGACTCGCGGATCGGGATCGAGAACTGCGCCTGCCGCACGGCGGCGTAGACGCTCGGCACGCCGGTAAAAGGCGCGCTGACGCCGCACAGCACGGTCAGCCCGTCCACGCGGAGTTGGCTGTTCACGCCGGACAGCACCATCGCAAGCTCGTGCAGATTTTGCTCGTCGTCGGGCAGCAGAATGCCGGTCTCCAGCGCGTTGATCGTGCCGCAGGCGAACTGCTCGGGCAGATGCTCGCGCAGCAGTTCGGTCACGTCCGCCTGTCCGAACTCCTCCAGCGCCGTCGCCGAGTGGACGATGGCGATGCGGCACGGACCGGACAGCATCGGGTACGCTTTCAGCAGTTTTTCCTCCTCGGCGGGGGACAGCAGTCCGCCGGTGAACATCCGCGCCAGCACGCTCGATGACAGCAGGCGGTGGATCTCGTCGGTCTCGATGCGGCTGTTCGCCAGCAGATCGGCAAGGCGGCGGATCTCGTTGCGCTGGGAGCTCTCGTTCGGCAGACCGAAGCGCTTCAGCAGCCGCCGCAGCGGCATCGTGCCGACCAGCGCCATCGCGAAGCAAAGCGCCAGACCGATCAGCAGCATCGCGCCCAGCAGGATGAGGCTGTACCGCCGCGCCGGCGCGACCAGCGTGGTGAAATAGTCCTTCGGCACGCCGAGCGTCGCCTGCCCGCGCACGCCGGTCAGATTGCAGGTGAATTCATAGCGGTCGGCGCTTTCCGGATCGCCGCAGGTCAAAAGCACCGTACCGCTGCCGTCCGTCAGGCACAGATACGCGTCGTCCGGCAGCGTGTCCATGCGGAACGCGCGCAGCACCGCCTCGCGCGGGTACAGCACGCCCATCACGGGCGCGGTGCCGGCAGGGTGGTGCAGCAGCGTCAGGCAAGGCGTCTCGCTGCCGCCGATGGAAACGTTCTCCTCGGGCAGCAGACGGATCAGGCTCGTGCTCCGCAGCTCTGTCAAAAGCTCGTCCGCAGTGCGGTCCTCATAGCGCAGATAGCCGTCGAAGCACGCGGCGGCGTCCTCGAACGCGCGCGTCTGCGTGCAGACCGCGTCGGCGACCGGGAAATACAGGAAGCACTCTGCGCACTCGCCGTTGCGGATCAGCGCCATCGTGGTGCGCAGCGACGTCCGCAGCGCGGACAGCACGATCGGCTTGGACGATTCGGGGTACTGTCCGTTCGCGGCGCGGCGCAGATTGTCGTAGTCCGCGGTGGACTGGATGGCGGCGGGGACGCTGTACGTCGAATACAGCGTGGCGGAGAACGACTCGCAGTCGCGGCGGAACGAGATCTCTCGCTGCTGCAGATACGTCTCGGTCAGGATCTGGGTGTACCGTGCGCCGGAGGCGTACAGCATGGCAAGCGCCAGCAGCAGCATCGCCAGCAGCAGCACGAAATACTGCCAGAACACGGACGTGCCGCGCAGAAGCCCGCGCATGCCGGTATTGCGTTTTTTCTCGGTTTGCTCCATGAGACTGCCTTTCCTCCGCCCGTTACGGGCTTGCTTTTCCGTCAAAAATCATATATGATACTCACGATAATAAACCAAAGGGGGACGGGGCATGCGCAATCTGTTTTCGCTGGATTCCAAGTTGATGCGCGCGCTCGGCTTGGTCGCGGATTACGCGATCCTGAACGTGATCTATATCATCACCTGCATCCCGCTCGTCACGATCGGCGCGGCAAAGACCGCGCTGTACCGCGTGATGTTCGACATGCTGGAGGGAAACGCCGACAGTTATCTCAAGCGCTATTTCAAGACCTTCGCGCGCGAGTTCAGGACCGCCACGCCGCTGTTTCTCTTCAAGGACGGCGTGCTGGCGCTGATCTGCTGGTCGCTGTGGATCGCGACGCACAACGATCTGCCGCTCAAGGCGGTGTCGGTCATCGGACTTGTCGTCGTGCTGGCGCTGTGGAGCGTGGTCTTCGCCAACCTGTTCGTGCAGGTGGCGCTGTTTGCGTCGAAGTTCGGCGAGTATCTGAAAAACTGCCTGTTCATCGCGCTCAACCATCCGCTCAAAAGCCTGATCGTCGCCGTGATGGAACTGATCCCGCCGCTGCTTTTCCTCGGCGCGCCGGACCTGCTTGGCGCGCTCGGCCCCGTGTGGCTGTTTTTCTACTTCTCCGTGACGTGCAACCTCGCCGCCCGCATCTGGAAAAAGCCGTTCGACGGCTACATCGAAAAGGCGTCGGAGGAAGACGCGCCGGAGGCGCTGCCGGAGGACACGAGCGAGGACTGAGCTCATCTTCATTGTAACAAAAACTTTCAAAAAATCAACCGAGAACAGAGGGAGGAACCACCCATGAAAAATCTGTCGCAGCTGCCTGCCGTACCGCTGATCACCCACGATCCGTATTTTTCGGTCTGGTCGTGCGGGCTCACGCCCACGTCCGACGAGACGCGCCACTGGACGGGCGCGGAAAAGACCTTCCAGGGAGGCGTGACGATCGACGGCGAGCCGATGCGCTGGCTCAGCCGCACGGGACGCCGTCCGATGGCGCTGAAGGCGATCGACGTCACGCCGCTTCGCACGCGGTACGTGATGGAGGAAAAGGGCGTGCGGCTAACGGTCACGTTCACCTCGCCGCTGCTGCTCGACGATCTGGACGTCCTCTCCACGCCGATCACCTACGTGCAGTTCGCGGTGGAGTTTCTCGACGGCAAGAAGCACACGGTCAAGGTCACGCTGACGGGGCGCGAGAACCTCGTCTATTCCGGCGAAGCGGCGCCGCGTCTGCGGCAGGACTTCTTTGACGACGGCGTGCTGCAATACGCCTACATCGGGCAGATGCAGCAGAAGCCGCTCAGCGGCTCCGGCGACCACTACACGCAGGATTGGGGACATCTGTTCTTCGCCACCGACGACGGCGAGCTGGACGATATGCCGGGCAGTTCCTACATCATGCAGCGCTACGTCAAGGAGAGCGACAAGCCGTTCGAGACGACGCTGCTGGTCGGCTACGACGACACCGCCTCCATCAACTATTTCGGCAGGCTCCTGCCCGCGTACTACGCGCGAAACGGCAAGACCATCATCGAGGCGCTGCGCGAATTCCACGCGCGGCAGGATGAGATCCTCTCCCGCTGCGACAAGTTCGACAAGAAGCTCCTCGCCGACGCGCGCAAGGTCGGCGGCAAGGACTACGCCAAGGTCGTCACCGCGGCGTACCGCCTGTCCATCGCGGCGCACAAGCTGGTCGCGGACGAGGACGGCGAGCTGCTGTTCATCTCCAAGGAGAACGACTCCAACGGCTGCGCCGCCACGGTGGACGTCAGCTATCCGTCGGTGCCGCTTTACCTGCTGTACTGTCCGGAGCTGGTGCGCGCCATGTGCCGTCCGGTCATGCGCTTTGCGAAAATGCCGATCTGGCACTACGATTTCGCGCCGCACGACGTCGGGCGCTATCCGATGCTGCTCGGGCAGGTCTACGCCTCGAAGCGCCGCTCGAAGCAGCACTCCGAAAGCTATACCGTCGCGCCGCTTTATCTGTACCCCGCAACGGTCGACGCGTATAACTTCGAGCGGCAGATGCCGGTCGAGGAGAGCGCCAACATGCTGCTGATGCTTGCAGCCGCGGGCTACGCCGACGGCGACTACACCATGGCGGCGGACGATCTGGACATGCTGCGCACCTGGTGCGGCTATCTGCTCAAGTACGGCGAGGACCCCGGCGAGCAGCTCTGCACCGACGACTTCGCGGGGCATCTGGCGCGGAACGTCAACCTGTCGGCAAAGGCGGTCATGGGCATCGCGGCGTTCGCGCAGATCCTCGACGCGCTGGGCGAAAAGAAAGAGGCGGCGAAGTATTGGAAAAAGGCGCGCGAGACGGGCAAGAGCTGGCTGGCGCGCGCCGTGGCGAAGGACGGGCACTCCTACCTGACGTTCGACGGCGTCGGCTGGAGCCAGAAGTATAACCTCGTCTGGGACAAACTGTTCTGCTGGGACATCCTGCCCGAGACGTTCTACGAAAAAGAACTGGAGAGTTATCTGCCGCGCATCAACGAGTACGGTCTGCCGCTCGACTCGCGCGCCGTCTACACCAAGTCCGACTGGTCGATGTGGGTCGCGGCGATGGCGGAGGACAAGGATGTGTTCGCCGCCATGGTGAAGCCGATGGCGAAGTTCCTCGCCGAGTCGCCCAGCCGCGTGCCGTTCAGCGACTTCTACGACACCGTCACCGGCTGCTACGAGCGGTTCATCGCCCGCAGCGTACAGGGCGGCGTGTTCATGCCGCTGCTGATGAAGAAGTGGCGCGGCGAGCTGTGATCGGCTGTGAACAGGCAGGATCCCTACCGTAAAACGCTCGTCGCGGCGTTCGTCGGCTATATCGTGCAGGCGACGGTCTGCATCTTTCCGCCGCTGCTGTTCGTCACGTTCCGCCGCGACTACGGCGTCACGCTTTCGCAGATCTCGCTGCTCGTCACGCTGACGTTCGCCATACAGCTCGTCGGCGATCTGACGATGCCGCGGCTGATCGCCCGCATCGGCGCGAAGGCGGGCATCGTGGCGGCAAATCTGCTGGCGCTCGCGGGGCTTGTGCTGCTGCCGGTCCTTGCCGATGCGTTCGGCTACGGCGGCATCGTCGCCGCGGCGATGCTGTACTCCTGCGGCGCGTCGCTGATCGAGGTGCTGGTCAGCCCCATCGTCGAGGCGTGTCCCACGAAGAACAAGGAGGGCGTGATGAGCCTGCTCCACTCGTTCTTCGCGTGGGGCTGCGCGCTGGTGATTGGGCTTTCCACCGCGTATTTCGCCGCGTTCGGCATCGGCAGCTGGAAGCTGCTCACGATGCTCTGGGCGATCGTGCCTCTGGCGGACAGCGCGCTGTTTTTCGCCGCGCCGATCCCGGCGATGAACGCGGAAAGCGGCGGCAAGCCCGTGCCGATTCGGAGGCTGCTGAAAAACGGCTCCATGCTGCTGCTGATGGCGGTGATGATCGCCGGCGGCGCGGCGGAGCTTGCCGTGTCGCAGTGGGCGTCGGCGTTTGCCGAGGCGGGGCTGGGCGTGTCCAAGGCGACGGGCGACCTGCTCGGGCCGCTGCTGTTCGCGCTGCTGATGGGCGCGGGCAGACTGGTCTATGCGCTCGGCAGCAAGCGTCTGAAGCTGGAGCGGTTCATGCTGTTCAGCGCGCTGCTGTGCATCGCGGGCTACCTGATGATCGGACTTTCGCCGCTGCCCACGGTCAGTCTGCTGGGGTGCGGCGTGGTCGGCTTCGGCTGCGCGGTGCTGTGGCCGGGGAGCTTATCCATGGGCGCGAAGCTGCTGCCGTGGGGCGGCACCACGCTCTTTTCGCTGCTGGCGTGCTGCGGCGACATCGGGTGCAGCACGGGCCCGACGCTCGTGGGGCTGGTCTCCGACCGCCTGTCGGAAAATCTGCAGCTCGGCATTCTGTGCGGCGTGATCTATCCCATCATCGCGGTCGCGGCATTGTTGGGACTGCGAAAAAAACAATAGAGCGCATGACCTCCTGCTTTGTCCCATAGGATAAAGCAGGAGGTTTTGTCCATGCTTCAATTTCTTCGCCGCAACGCCCGCACGCTGCTGTACGGCGCGTCGATCCTGCTGCTGGCGCTGATCGCGTCCGCCACGTCCGGACGCATCGCGCTGCCCGCGGGCAGCTGGGGCTTGAGCTTCCCGACCGAGGGACAGCCGCCCGTCGGCAACGCGACGCAGCGGGAACTTTCGAGCTACGACGCGGCGTATCTCGGCACGGGGAAGACGATCTTTCTGACCTTCGACTGCGGCTATGAGGCGGGCTGTACGGCGCAGATCCTGGACGTGCTGCGCGCGCACGACGTACCGGCGGCGTTTTTCGTAGTCGGCACCTACATCGACGCCAATCCCGAGCTGGTCTGCCGCATGGCGGACGAGGGGCACATCGTCGGCAACCACACCGAGCACCACTACGATATGTCGAAGATCGCCGATCCCGACACGTTCCGCGAGGAGCTTGCCTCGGTCGAGCGCAAGTACAAGGCGGTCACGGGACGCGACATGCCGAAATACTACCGTCCGCCGCAGGGCATTTACAGCGAGGAAAATCTGCGCATGGCGCAGTCGCTCGGCTACCGCACGGTGCTGTGGAGCCTCGCGTACGTCGACTGGCAGCGCGACAACCAGCCGACGGCGCAGCAGGCGTTCGACAAGCTGATCCCGCGCATCCACGACGGCGCGGTCGTGCTGCTGCACGCCACGTCCACCACGAACGCCGCCATCCTCGACGAGCTTCTGACGCGCTGGGAGGATATGGGCTACGGCTTCGCGCCGGTGTCGGATCTGTTTTGACAATCGCTCCCGTCGGGCGTATAATGAAAAAAACGACGCGGAGGTGCATACGAATGAAAGTGATCGACTATTTTGAAAGCGACCGGCAGGCGCACTGGCTGCAGGAGCTGAAAAAGAGCGACTGGAGCGCCGGCAAGCTGCTTGTCAGAATGATCGAGGAGGAGACCTTTTTCAAGGAGCTGGGCGCGGGAAAGCTGCTGATGCTGACGGACGGCGACGCGCTGCTCTCGTACTGCACTTACGCCGAATGGGACGACATCCAGCCGACCGAGCTGACGCCGTGGATGGGCTTCGTCTACACGTTCCCCGCCCACCGCGGGCACCGTTACGTCGGGCTGCTGTTCGCGGAGATCGAGCGGCTGGCGAAGGAGACGGGCGTCGGCGCGGTCTACATCTCCACGCCGCACGTCGGGCTGTATGAAAAGTACGGCTGCACGTTTTACGGCGTGATGACCGATATCACCGGCAAGCCGAGCAGAATTTATCAAAAGAAATTCTGACGATAAAAAAGCTCCCCCTCCGGGGGAGCTGTCGAGCGAAGCGAGACTGAGGGGGTGAGCGGCGCAGCATCGATACTGCCGTTTCACCCACTCCGTCACGGCTTCGCCGTGCCACCTCTCCCAGAGGGAGAGGTTTTTTCGTGTTTACGCCTTCTTGAGCAGCAGATAGACCGGCTGGAAGTGCGCGACCTCCTCGCGCAGGAGAATGCCCTCCGCGGTCGGCTCGGCGGCGGCGTCGCGCCACGCGCCCTCCGCGTCCATCACGCAGACGCGGCAGCTGCGCCACGCTTCGGGCAGATACAGCTCGAACGGCGCGGGCGTGTCGTCGCAGAGGTTTTCCAGCGTCAGCATCGCGTAGAAATCCGCGTCCTCACTCGTGGGGCGGTTTTCGATCACGAAGATGTCGGGCACATTCCGCGCCATGACGAAATCGCCGCCGCACCAGAGGATCTGGCTCTGCAGCAGACGCTGACGGCGGAAGTTCAGCAGCGACTGCGAGCGGTTTTTCGCCACGGTCTCGCCCATCACGACCACGCGGCCGCTGAGGCTGTTCACGAAGCGCGTCATACCGGCGCAGACCGTCTCGAACCGGTACGTGCAGATGTCGGTCAGCACCTCGCAGCCGCTTTCCGTGACGGTCAGCCGCAGCTGCATGCCCTTGCCGCCCGGCGCGTGGATGTGCGCCGCGGGCATCGTGCGCGCCTTGCTGCCGCCGAGGTACGGCTCGCGGATCACCTCGCGCGCGCCGATGTCGTATTGCAGGTTGCTCGCCGACACGTCCTCGCCGACGTCGACGCCGAGATACTGCCCGTAGCCGCGCTTGCACAGCGCCTTTGCCGCCTCGCCGTCTAAAACCACGCCGCCGGACAGCACCTTCCGCACCTCCGCGTCGCTTGCGCGCGCGGCGTGCTTTGCCTCCCAGAACGTCACGGACGAGTCGAGCGTCGTGTAGGGACCGCCCATGCGCGCCGTGGGCGCGCTCCAGTACGGCGCGCCGTCCGCGGGATCGAACAGCAGTCTCGCGCCGTAGACGCGGCAGCGCGACGCGACGTCGCACAGCGTCTCAAAGCGTTTGCGCTCGCGGCGGTACATCAGACCGTAGGTGTCGGATTCCTCGTCGGGATCGTCCAGAAGCTGCTGCGTCTGGAACGTCGAGCCGACGAAGCCCATCGAATACGCGCCCGCCATCAGCGTATTCATCGCGCTGCCGCTGTTGAACCAGCGCGTGTGGGGGAACGTGTCCGATTCGTGGAAGAACGTGAACGGCTCGGGGATGTTCTGACGCGCCCACAGGCAGCGGCTGAGCTTCACGGGGATCTCATACGGGACCGTGCCCGCGTAGAACGTGCCGAAAATGCGGGCGAACGGCGTATGGCGCGGTCCCGCCATCGCCTTGGCGATGTCGTAGGTGGCGTGATCCTCCAGATAGGAGTTGCCTGCCTGCATATAGCCCAGCAGGATCTCCGGCGACTCCTCGTCCAGCGCGCGGCGCATATCCGACGCCAGCAGCACCAGCGAGTCCTTTTTCAGCGTGCGCCATTTCTTTTCCAGCTCCGCCGCCTCCGGCGTACCGGCGGAAAGCGCCTCCGCCAGCGTCTCGCGCGTGAAGCTCGTGCCGTGGCGGCGGTTGAACTCCTGGATGTGATACTTGCAGAAGCAGCCCTGCTTGCCCGCTGCCGCGTTGATGGAATAGTCGTCCTCCGTGATGATCAGCGTCGGCTTCGTGGTCTTGGCGAACCGCGCCGTCTCGGCGGCGAAGCGCTTGCGGAACGCCGGGTCCATCGGGCAGTTGGCGATCGGCGACGTCGTGCCGTCCGCGCGGGTGATAGGCGTCGCGCCCTCGAGAAGACCGGACTTGATCGTGATCGCGAGCCACCAGCCGCAGCGGATGCCGTACGGCGCCACTGCGTCGCGCACCTGCACGTATTTCTGTGCGTAGAAGTCCCACTCCTCCGGCGCGGGGAAGCCGGTGCTGCGGCAGCCGCCGTAGGGGCACTCCATGATAAAATGGTCGAAGCCGTACCGCTCATGCTGGCGCAGGATGACGCGGATGGCGTCCTCGGTGGTGATCTCGTCCATGCCCAGCGTGACGGGGATCATCATTTCGGGTCTCATAGCTGCACTTCCTCTCTGTTTTATGCGCCTACTATACCAGCTTTTCCGCACCGATGCAACCGTGCGGCGGATTTCTTTTGACTTTTCCCCCACGTCGGCGTACAATAAAAACAGCGAGAGTACAGGATACAGAACGCACCGTAATATGGCTCCCTCTCCGAGGGAGCTGTCGGCGAAGCCGACTGAGGGAGTGACTCCCTTCGTCATTTGCTTCGCAAATGCCACCTCCCTCAAAGAGGGAGGCATTCCGCTGCGGCGGGGCGAAAGATGCAAACAAAGAACGAGGACAGGTATGAAAAGACTGATCGCGCTGCTGCTGTGTCTGCTGCTCGTGCTGCCTGCTGCGGCGGCGGGCGGCGGCGCGGACGATCCCGTCGTCACGCGCAGTTATCTGACGCAGATCTGGCAGCCCGCATTTTTGAATGAGCTCTCCGCTTCGGCACGGCAGTCGCTGCTGCCGTCGTATAACCGCGCCGTCCGCGCGCTGGCGGAAAAGTACGCCGCGGCGAACCGTGCTGCCTCCGACGCGCCGCGTTATGCGCTGGGACAGGTGTACTGCAAGAAGGGCGACGTGCTGTACCCCGCCATGGGCTGCAAGCTGCTGCTGCGCGACGGCGCGATCGGCGCGGGGAGCGGGCTGATCTGCGTCACGGACGGCGAGATCGCCGTCTCGGTCGCGCCGGGCAAGCTCTATATGCAGGGCGACGCCGCGACCTCCGGTCTGACCGTCTCCACCGAGACGGCGGAGCTGTGGATCGACGGCGCGTACAGCCGCCGATCCGCCGACGGCACGGACTACGGCTCTGTGGCAAGCGCCCTGCAGAAGATGGGACTTCTGCGCGGCATGGGCAGCGGGATGTATCTCGAACGCGGCGCCACGCGCGCGCAGGGACTTGTGATGTTCCTGCGGCTTCTGGGCAAGGAGACGGAGGCGCTTGCCTGTACGGATGCGATCCCGTTCACGGATGTGCCGCGCGGGCACTGGGCGTACGGCTACGTCGCCTACGCCTTCCGCGAGGGGCTGACGAACGGCACGAGCGAGACGGCGTTCAGTCCGGACGCCGCCGTCACCGCGCAGCACTACGCCACGTTTTTGATGCGGGCGCTGCACTATGACGAGGGCACGGATTTCACCTACGCCACGGTGCTTTCCGATATCGTGCGCGACGAGCTGTTCGGCAAAAACGAGATCGCCATGGTCTCCGACGGCGCGTTCGCGCGGCGCGATATGGTGTACCTGTCGTATTACGGACTGCTCTGCGCCGACGGCAGGAGCGGACGGCTGCTGCTGGACGAACTGATCGCGCGCGGCGCGGTCACGCAGGCCGCCGCGGGCGCGGGACTTGCCGCCGTGAGCGGAGAGAGGGTAAAATAACACGACGATGGGTTTTTCCATCGTCGTTTTATTTTACCTGTGTTCAGTTGCTCTCCTCCGCGACGATCTCATAGCCCTTCGCCGCGATGGCGCGCTTGATGTCCGAAGCGTCGTCGGTGTCGAGACGGAAGATGATCTCCGCGCCTTCGCGCCCGTTGTTCAGCGCCATGTGCTGGATGTTGATCTCGTACTTGCTGATGATCGTGATGACGTCCGCGGCGGCGCCGGGTTCGTTGGGCATCCGCACCACCAGCCGCGCGCCGGAATTGCGCACGCCCAGCATCTCGATGAACGCGTCGAAGATGTCCTTTTCGGTGATGATGCCCACCAGCCGACCGTCGCGCAGGACGGGCAGCGCGGTGATGTTCTTGTCGCGCATCAGCACGGCGGCATTCTCCACCAGATCGTTGTCCGCGATGGTGGGAGGCTCCGCGATCATGGCGTCCTTGACGGTCATCTTGTTCAGCAGGTAGTTCAGCTCGAACACGCTCAGCGCGGTCGCCGACGACGGCGTGACGCGCTCGATGCCGCTCTTCGTCACCAGACCGACGAGCTTGCCGCCCTTCATCACGGGCAGGCGGCTGACGCTGTGGTCCTTCATCAGCGAATACGCCTCGTTGATCGACGTTTCGGGCGTCACGGTATAGGGATTCAGTGTCATTCTGTTTTTGACAAGCATGGTAGCAACCCCCTTTTGTGATCGGTTCTGTCTCTATTATAGCACGCTGCACACATTCGTCAACCGAAATTTGACGGCTTTGGACTGTACAAATGCGGAAATGTCGGCTATAATGTACGCGTTCCGGTAACCGCCGATTGATGTAGGCAAGGGTGATCTGATGAGATTTGCGTTTTACACGCTCGGCTGCAAGGTCAACCAGTTCGAGACGCAGGCGATGGAACGCCGCGTGCAGGAGCTGGGGCATACGGTCGTGCCGTTCGGCGAGCCGTGCGACTGCTGCGTGGTCAACACCTGCACCGTCACCGCCGTCTCCGACAAGAAGTGCCGCGCCGCCGTGCGCCGCGCGAAAAAGCTCTCGCCGGATACCGTCGTGGGCGTGTGCGGCTGCTACGCGCAGAACGATCCCGACGTGATCCGCGCGCTCGGCGCGGACGTGCTCGCCGGTACGGCGGACCGCATGGAATTTCTCGATCTTCTGATTTCCGCGGCGGACGACCGGCAAAAGCGCGAAACGCTTCAGCCCGCGCGCGAGCACCGCGCGTTCGAGCGGCTCCCCGCGGGCGGTCTTGCCGCGCGGACGCGCGCCGTGCTGAAGGTCGAGGACGGCTGCAACAACTTCTGCAGCTACTGCGTCATCCCCTTCGCGCGCGGTCCCGTGCGCTCTCTGCCGCTCGCGGCGGCTGTGGACGAGGCGCGCCGCGTCTGCGCCGAGGGCTACCGCGAGCTGGTCGTCACCGGCATCGAGATCTCCTCGTGGGGGCAGGACCTGCCCGAAAAGCCGCAGCTCGCCGATCTGATCGCGGCGGTCTGCGCATCGGCGCCGCAGCTCCGCATCCGGCTCGGCTCGCTGGAGCCGCGCACGGTCACACTGGCGTTCTGCGAGCGGCTGGCGGGTTACAATAACCTCTGCCCGCATTTCCACTTGAGCTTACAGAGCGGTAGCGATACGGTGCTGGCGCGGATGCGCCGCAAGTACGATACCGCGCGGTATCTGGAGAGCGTCGCGCTGCTGCGGGAATTCTTCCCCGGCTGCGCCGTCACGACCGACGTGATCGTCGGCTTCCCCGGCGAGACGGACGAAGAGTTTGCCGAAACGCTGGCTTTTTTAGATACGTGCGGCTTTGCCGCGTGCCATATCTTCCCGTACTCTCGCCGCCCCGGCACGGCGGCGGACCGCATGGCGGGGCAGCTCGGCAACGCGGTCAAGGAGCAGCGCAGCGCGCGGGCGATCGAAGCCGCGGCGAAGCTGGAGGACGCCTACCTGCGCGCCATGCTCGGCAGGGCTTACGACGTGCTGTGGGAGCAGCCGGAGGACGGTTGCTTCGCGGGGCATACGCCCAATTACGCCAAGGTCTATATCCGACAGGATGGTTTACATAACACCGTCACGCGATGCACGGCGGTCGAACGGTTTCGGGATGGACTGCTGATGCGTCCGGAGGAAACGCAATGAGTGCAAAGATCAAAAAGAAACGGTTCGGGCCGTTCCATATCATCATCGCCAGCTTTGCGGGCGTGATTTTGCTCGGCGCGGCGCTGCTGCTTCTGCCGTTCGCGTCGTCCGGCGCGGCGGCGACGCTGCGCGAGGCGCTGTTCACGGCGACGTCCGCCGTTTGCGTCACGGGGCTTGTCGTGCGCGACACGGGAAGCGCGTGGGCGCCGTTCGGGCAGGCGGTGATCCTGCTGCTGATCCAGATCGGCGGTCTCGGCGTCGTCACCGTGGCGGCGACGTTCGCGCTGATGACGGGCAGACGCATCTCGCTGATGCAGCGCAGCACCATGCTGGAGGCGATGTCCGCCCCCAGCATGAGCGAGATCCGCCGCCTGACGGGCTTCGTCGTGCGCGGCACGCTGCTGGTCGAGGCGATCGGCGCGGTGCTGCTGCTGCCGGTGCTGCTGCCCGTGTACGGCGCGCGGGGGATCTGGCTCGCCGTGTTCCACGCGATCTCCGCGTTCTGCAACGCGGGCTTCGATATCTTCGGCACGGCGGCGCAGCCTTACGTGTCGCTGACCGGCTTTGCCGATAGCGTCTGGTTCAACGCCGTCATCATGCTGCTGATCGTCTCGGGCGGTCTCGGCTTTCTGACGTGGGACGATATCCGCAGCCACGGTTTTCGCATCCGCCGCTACCGGATGCAGAGCAAGGTGATCCTTGTCACGTCCGCGGCGCTGATCGTCGTGCCGGCGGCGGTGCTGTATTTCGCGGAACTCTCCGGTCAGCCGCACGGCGTGCTGGCGGCGCTGTTTCAGTCCGTCACCACGAGGACGGCGGGCTTCAACACGGCGGACCTCACGTCTCTCAGCGGCGTCGGACGCATGCTGATGATCGCGCTGATGCTGGTCGGCGGCTCGCCCGGTTCGACCGCCGGCGGCATGAAGACCACCACGCTGGCGGTGCTGGTGCTCAACGCCTCGGCGTCGCTGCGCCGACGCAAGGAGGTACACGCCTTCGGCCGCCGCATCGACGATCAGATCGTCCGCAGCGCGGCGGCGCTGGCGGCGCTGTATCTTGTGCTTGCGCTGACCGGCGCGGCGATCGTCAGCCTGTGCGACGGGCTGTCGTTCGGCAAGAGCCTTTTTGAGACGGCGTCCGCCATCGGCACGGTCGGACTGACGCTCGGCGTCACGCCGCAGCTCGGCGCGGTCTCGCACGCCGTGCTGATGCTGCTGATGTTCTTCGGGCGCGTCGGCGGTCTGACGCTGTTCTACGCGGCGGCGTCCGTGTCCGATCCGCGCTTCGCGCGCTATCCGCAGGAAAAAATCACGATTGGTTAAGAAAGGAAAGTTGCTATGAGATCCATATTACTGATCGGCCTGGGACAGTTCGGCGAAAACGTCGCCAAGCAGCTCAATCAGCTCGGACAGGAGGTCATGGCGGTCGACCGTGACGAGGAGCGCGTGAACGAGCTGCTGCCGTACGTCACCGGCGCACAGATCGGCGACAGCACCAACCCGAATTTCCTCCGTGAGCTGGATATCCCCGGCTTCGACGTGTGCATCGTGGCGATCAGCGGCAGCTTCCAGAGCTCGCTGGAGACCACCTCGCTGCTCAAGGAGCTGGGTGCGAAATACGTCGTGTCCCGCGCGGAGGAGGACATCCAGGAGAAGTTCCTGCTGCGCAACGGCGCGGACGCGGTCGTCTATCCGGAAAAGCAGGTCGCGCGCTGGACGGCGATCCGCTGCTCCGCCGACCACATCCTCGACTTTGTCGAGCTGGACGAGACGCACGGCGTCTTTGAGGTGCCCGTGCCGGAGAGCTGGGCGGGCAAAAACGTCGGCGAGCTGGCGATCCGCCAGAAATACCGCCTGAACATCCTAGCGATCAAGCGCGGCGGCGCCATCGACACGACCATCACGCCCGACACCACTCTGCGCGCAGACAACACGCTGCTGGTGCTCGGCGAGTACAAGGACGTCGACAGATTTCTTCGCGTGTAAGACAGGATAGGACAAACGCCCGTGTCCGGCGGACACGGGCGTTTTCTCTAATATTTGATAAAAAATACAAAGCGACGGACGCCGTTTCCGATTGACGGCGCGCCGCGGCGCATGGTATAATATATCTTGAAATATTATCCGCACGAGGTGCGAAGATCCTTGCGAAGGAGTCGATCAATCATGAAACACGGAAACAAGATCCTTGCGATCCTGCTGGCGGCATGTCTGTTTATCGGGCTTGTGCCGCTGACGGCGCTTCCCGCCGCGGCCGCCGTGCCGTCGGAGGGCTTTGCCGCCAACACGCTGACGCGCGAGCAGATGGAGCTGCTTGTGCAGCAGACGGCGCTGGCGTATTTCTACAAGGGCAGCGCGGTGCAGTACGACTCGTACTATCTGACGGAGGGCGCCCGCTTTAAGGGCAGCGTGCTGCGGCAGACGAACAACCGCGATCCCGAGGACGCTTCGGATCTGAACCCGATCTACACGGTCTGTTCGGCGTTCCCGCACGACGTGTACTATTCGATCTTCGGCAAGCACATCATCACGAACGCGCTGGCGCGTCCGTCGGCGGATCTGAGCAACGCCGGCATCGATATGTCGGACTACGTGCCGAACGATGCGCGCAACAACTACGCCGAGGCGATCCAGAACGTCACGTTCGAATACTGCTACCACGCGGCGATGGCGGCGAAGAACAACCCGAGTTGGGATCTCGGCGACCCCGACCGCGATATGACCAACTTCGATCCGTCCTCGCCCTACGCGGACGTCGCGTTCTACTTCGGACCGGAGATGCAGGTGAGCGGCGCGGTGCAGATGACCGCCACGCTGAAATCGGGCGGCACGCAGCGGCTGTATACCATCAAGAACGGCGCGGCGACGGTCGCGTCGTCGATCGAAGCCCGCGCGAAGGACGCCTCCGGCGCGGCGCTGACGTCGGCAAGCAGCTATCTGACGCTGAACGATGAAAACAGCGCCACAATCAACGTCCAGATCAAGGTCGGCTCGCACACCGAGCAGCAGACCGTCACCGACGACTCCGGCAATGAGTCGACCATCGACGTCGAGGTCGACGATTTCATCACCTACTACGCCGTCGGCTCGTACGACACGGAAGCCGGCACGGCGTACTACTACGTCAGCGACGCCGATTACAACGTCGGCACCGTCAATCCGATCTCCGCTCTGACGCGCGCCGACGTGGAGAAGCTCTTCGCCGAAAAGGTGCGCCCGGGCGATATTCTGGTCGTGCGCCTTGCCGGCTCCGCCGACGCGGACGACTCCGCCAGCGGTCACGCCATGATGTACCTCGGCGACGTCGACGGCGACGGCGTGGGCGAGATCATCCACTCCTGGGGCTCAAAATACAACAACAACAAAGGCCGCACGGAGGATGCCAGCAAGAGCTATATCAAGACCGGTACCTACTCCAGCGCGACGTCGCAGGACTACTACTCCGCCGACGGTACCATGTACATGTACTACGGCAGCCAGAACGCCTATAAGACCAGCTCCGCGTCCGGCTCTTATCTGCAGGGCTACGACCTGCGCGAATCGCCCCGCGGCTGGTACAGCGCCAACTCCTCCTACGGCAACAACTACGACGGCCGCAGCGGCGCTGCGTTCGTCGGACGCAACGGCGGCGGCACGATCATCATCGAGGACTGGACCACGCGCCTCGGCTGGAACCAGGCGTTTTCCAGCTACTCCTCCAAGGTCAACACGTCCGGCACGTACGGCAGCAACTATTTCAAGCTGAAGACCACCGGCAACAGCGGCAACTACTATCCCGGCGGCGACAGCGTCGGCATGTCGAGCGTCGCGTTCCAGTTCGCCGTCCTGCGCCCGCTGAACAAGGCGGCGTTCACCGCGCAGCTCAGCCCGAGCGCACAGGCGAGAAGAACGCTGCCCGACCTCGGCGTCACCAAGACGTGCGACCGTCTGCCCACGTGGACGGTCATCCCGAACGACTCCACCGGCACGCTGACCTACACGGTCGAGCTCGTCGGCAACAAGGCGAAGGGCTCGATAAACGACGGCAGGACCACCACGACGATCTCGAATTTCGGCACGGCTTACGACAGCACGTCCACCTATACCGTGAACGTGACCGAGCAGCTGCCGTCGCACACGACGTTCGTATCGGCAACGGGCGGCGGCACGTATAACAGCTCGACCGGCGAGATCACCTGGACGGGCGTCTCGGTCGCCAACGGCGCGAAGGTCAGCCTTTCCTATACCGTGGAGGCAAACGGCGCCATGGGCGACGTCATCGTCTCGCCGAAGGGCAAGGTCACAAGCGGCACGGGTTATCTCTCCACAAGCGAGATCCGCCACATCATCCACGGCGGCGGCATGACCACGGCGCAGTATAACGCGATCAAGGCGCCGTCGATCTCCTCGACCGGCTCCGATATCGACATTGCGAACGACGTCTATCAGGCGGCGGGCATCGATCTGACGCTGCCGAGCATCTCCGCGATGATCGACAATCTGTTCCGGCCCGACTACTGGCTGCAGGAATCGTCGTCCAACCGCGAAAGGTATCGCTTCTGCGACGCGTCCGAGCTGACGGGCAGCGCGAAGACGCTGCGCAATATGGTCATCCAGAACTACGTCGGCGGCAAGATGGTGGAGACGTACGACGAAAACGGGCGCAAGACCAACACGAACCGTCTGCGCGATCTCAGCGTGGAATTCCTGCGCGTGGGCGATATCCTGGTCTTCGCCAACCGCGACACCGCGACCGGCTTCTTCAGCGATACCAAGTGCTACGTCTACATCGGCAGCAACAACTTCGCGTGGTACAACCCCTCGTCCGGCGCGTATGAGACGGTCGACGGCAAGATGAAGCTGGTGCAGTACAGCACGGGCAACGTGCGCTTCACGTACAGCCCGGTCATCAGTCAGACGTTCCTGTACGACTGCTTCTTCGCCCTGCGTCCGATCCAGGGCGTGCAGAGCCTGAAAAACACGACCTGCGACCTCAGCGATCTGGTCGCCGTGCCCGCCGTCACCATGACGAAGGACGGCGGCGCGCCGGTGGCTTACGGCACGCTGACCGCGGCGGCACGGATCGAAACGAACGAGACGCGCGCGGCGCAGGCGGGGAAATCCACCTACGTCATCACGCTGCAGAAGGATCTGGAAACCTCGTCCACCCCCTCGTTCTACGGCAACGTGACGCTCGATCTCAACGGTCACACGATCCGCGTCAGCGGCAAGGCGTACCTGAATATGCTGGGCAACACGTCGGACAACACCGCCGGCGTCGCCTACATCCGCAACGGCACGATCATCGGCGACTACGCGGCGATCTATCTGGGCAACCAGCAAGAGCTGCACGTCGAAAACTGCACGATCTACGCCCGCGATATGGGCGGCACCTCGTACCGCCCGAGCAGCAACTACTTCTGGGGACACGCCATCGCGAAAGCGTCGGCGCCGGTGCTGTATCTGAACGCCTGTACGCTCGGCGTGCTCGGCAATGAGAAGCCCATCTACAACGGCTCGCCCGGCGGCACCAGCTACGACGGCGGCGGCACCGGCAGCGGCTCGAACGATGCCTACATCCACATCGTCAACAACGTGACGTTCTACGTGCCCACCACGTTCAACGAGGGTGAAAACCGCCACAGCGGCTGGGCGAAGGACGGCTCGCGCATGACGGTCGACACCGCGGACGTCGTGCGCTCGGTCACGACCGAGACGCTGACGCTGCCGGTCGAAGGCGCCGCGGAAAAAGAGTACAATGTCGTCCGCTTCACCACCGGCGAGGCGAGCATCGGCGGCGTGAAATACGCCACGCTGGACGCGGCGCTGACGGCGGCGGAGGCCGCCGGCACGCCGAAGACGGTCACGCTGCTCGGCGATCTGCAGCTGACGGGCGACATCACCGTTCCCGCGAACGTGACGCTCGATCCGGGCGCCTACGCGCTGACGGGCGGCAAGATCTATCTGGAGCCCGGCGCCACCTACGCCTCGGTCACGGCGCCGGTCGGCGCGGACGCGCTGACGCTCGGCGGCTCGACGCATGCGCTGTTCCTGCCCGAGCCGGATATGACCGTGCAGCAGTCGCTGTCGCTGACCGACACGATCGTGCTGAACGCCGCGGTCGACGACGGCGGCTACACGGGCTACTACGCGTGGATGCGCTGGTCGGAGGGCGGCACGCCGCATACTGCGGTCGTCCCGGGCGAGAGCAGCGGCGCGACGATCTACTTCCCGCTGGTCGAAAAGAAAGCGAAGAACATGGGCGATCTGCATGACGTCACGATCTTCGCGGTCGACGCTTCCGGCGAGGTGCACGTCGCGCGCAGTACGACGCTTTCCATCAAGGACTACGCCGACGCGGTGCTGGACGGCTACGTCGACTGGGAGCACGACACGAACGACGCGGCGACGGGCGGCCGCTACGGCGCGAACCTCGGCAGGGCGATGATCGCCATGCTGCAGTACGGCGCCGCGGCGCAGACGAACTTCGGCTATGAGACGGGGAGCCTCGTCACCGCCGATCTGACGCCCGCGATGGAGGCGAAGATCACGGCGAAGTACGGCGAGGACGTGCTGGCTGCCGCGCGCGGCGAAACGCGCTCGGGCGTCGTCGGCAGCAAGGGGCTGTTCTACGGCACCAGCAGCATCCTCGGCGAGAATATGGCGCTGAAGTTCTACTTCCGCCTGCCGCCGTCCGTCTGGACGAACGAGGCGCTCGCCGCCGTCACCGTGAAGACGGATTACACCGACCATCTCGGCGTGAAGCACGAAAACACGTTCTCCGCGGCGGCGCTGGATCCCAACTCGAACGAGAACTTCCGTTCTTGCACGATCGGCTCGCTGACGGCGGCGGACATCGCCGCGCCCGTCACGGTCACGCTGATCCGCGACGGCAAACAGCTGATGCAGGTGTGGGATTCCATCGCGAACTACACCGGCCGCGCAAAGGCGGCGGGCATGACCGCGCTTGCCGATCCGATGCTGATCTACGGCCTCGCGGCGCGCGACTACTTCCCGTACGTGGCGCCGACCGGCGACGCGCCCACGCCCGAGGAATTCGACGAGCTGGAGATCCTGATTTTCGACTGAAAATACACAAAAAAACGGACCCGACGGGTCCGTTTTTTTATTGCTATTAAAATATATTTATGCTACAATGCTTTTATAATGAAGAAGTATTGCCATACGAAGGGCAAGCGCTGACCATCCCTGTGCCGTAAGATTGGAGACGCGATCCGCATGAAAAACAGAAAGAGAATCGTCACGATGCTGCTGACAGTCTGCCTGCTGGCAGGTCTGCTGCAGGGCGTCACGCTGCCTGCGGCGGCGCTGCCGCCCGAGGGCTTTGCCGCCAACACGCTGTCACGGGAGGACATGGAAAAGCTTGTCCAGCGAACGATGATGGCGTATTTCTACAAGGGCAGCGCCGTGCAGTACGATTCGTACTACATTTCGCGCGGCGGGCGTTACTACTCCTCCATCCAGCGGCAGACGAACAACCGCGATCCCGAGGAGGCGGCCGATCTGAACCCGCACTACACGGTCTGTTCGGCGTTCCCGCACGACGTGTACTACACCATCTTCGGCAAGCACCTCATCACGAACGATCTGGTGATGCCGGCAAACAGCATTGCCAACGCGGGCGTCGACCTCTCGGATTACGTGCCGAACGACCCGCGCAACAACTTCTCCGAGGCGATTTTGAGCGTCGTTTCGTCGCACTGCTATCACGCGGCGATGGCGGCGAAGATGCATCCCGAGTGGGATCTGGGCAACCCCGATCGCGATACTGACGCCGTGCCCGACCCCACCGATCCCTACGCCGACGTGGTGTACTACTTCGGGCCGGAGCTGAATGAGAGCGGCGGCGTCGTGCGCACGGTGCTTCTGCGCAGCGGCGGCACGCGGCGGCTCTACACCATCAGCGGCGACACGCCCACGGTCGCGTCGTCGATCGCGTCCGGCGCGGTGGACGCCTCGGGCGCGGCGCTCACGCTCGCGAACAGCTACACCGTGCTGGAGACGGGGAGCTGAAACCCCAACATCAAGACCCTCACCGTGGACGAGACGTCCACCGCCTACTACGCGGTCGGCGTCAGCGGCGACGGCGCGACGTACTACTACGCCTGCGGCGACGACTATGAGATCGACCTGACCGGCAACACCATCAGTTCCGTCACCCGCGCCGACGTGGAGAACATCTTCCTCAACAAGCTCCGTCCCGGCGACGTCATCGCCGTGCTGCTCGCCAACGACGAGGGCGACGACAGCTTTGACGGCGGTCACGACATGATGTTCATCGGCGACGTCGACGGCGACGGCGTCGGCGAGATCATGCACTCGTGGGGCGCGAAATACAATAACGCCTATACCCGCACGAGCGTCAGCGACAAGAGCTACATCACCACCGACACCTTCTCGGCGGCGACGGCGCAGGACTCCTACACGGAGTCCGGCGAGACGATCAACTTCACCCGCGGCAGCGACAAGACGTATTACGCCGTCTCCGCGAGCAATACGAAAAACTACCTCAAGGGCTACGATATCTACGAGGCGACGAAGGGCTGGTACAGCTCGACCGGCACCGGCGGCGTCAACGCCACCGGTCAGGCGGGTACGGGCTTCATCGGACGCAACGGCGGCGGCACGCTGACTATCGAGGACTGGATCGCTCGGCTCGGCTACCGCACCGCGTTCGCGGACGCGTCCGACAAGACGCCGAACGCGAGCACCGGTCTGCTGAATCTGACCACCTCTTCGTCCGCGAAGAGCGGCAGCTACTATTTCGGCAACGACGGCAAGGACCAGAAGAACGTCCCGTTCGAGTTCGCCATCCTGCGCCCGCTGAACAGCAGCACCTTCACCGCGCAGCTCAGCCCGAGCGCACAGGCGCGTATGACGCTGCCCGATATCGGCGTCACCACCACCTCCGCGCCGAATTCCTTCCAGACCGTTACGACCGGCGACACCATCACCTATTCGATCGAGCTGGTCGGCAACAAGGGACGCGGCACGGTCGCGGCGGGCAGAACGACCACTACCATTGCGAATTTCATCAAGACCGTCGACGCGCGCAGCACATACCTTCTCAACGTCTCGGAGACGATCCCCGCGGGCACGCAGTTCGTCTCCTGCACGGGCGGCGGCAGCTGCTCGGGCAATACGCTCAGCTGGTCGAACGTCTCGGTCGCCGACGGCGAGAAAAAGACGCTGACCTACACCGTGCGCGTCACGGCGGGGCTCGGCGGCAAGGTCGTCTCGCCCAAGGGCAAGGTCTGGAACGCGGAGGACCCGCAGGGCTATTTCTCCACCAACGAGATCACGCATCTGATCGGCGGCACGCCGCTTTCCGCAGGCACGATCTCGCCGTCCGTCTCCTCGACCGGTTACGGCACGGACATCGCGACGGCGGTCTATCGGGCGGCGTACGGCGTCGACCTGCAGCTTCCCGAGACCGACACGCTGCTGGGCGCTCTGCTGGCGCATGACTACTGGCCGAACGAGAGCAGCGCCTACCGCAACAAATTCCGCTGGCGCGACGCGTCGGAGCTTACGGGCGACGCGCGGACGCTGCACGATATGGTTGTGCAGAACTATCTCGGCGGCGGGCTTGTGATGACCTACGACGAAAACGGGCGCAAGACGAACGCGACGCGTCTGCGCGATTACAGCATGGAATTCCTGCACGTCGGCGATATTCTTGTCTACGCCAACTGCAGCGCGACCACGGGACGCTTCGAGGCGGACGGCTCGGACGGCGACACCTACGTCTACGTCTATCTCGGCGGCAACAAATTCGCCTACTATGACGAAAGCGGCGTCTACCGCACGGTCACCGCGCCGCTGAAGGTGGTGCAGTACGGCACGACCAGCACGCACTACATCTACAGCAAGGTCGTGACGCAGGCAATGCTGAAGGACGCGTTCGTGTTGCTGCGCCCGACGCAGGCGGTGGAAAACCTGCTTGCGACCGGCTGCGACCTTGACGGCGTGCAGCCCGACGTCACGATGGCAGTCAGCACCGACGGCGGCGAAACGTTCGGCGAGAGCGTGACATACGGCGTCCTCGCGACGGCGGCGGTGCAGCAGAGGACTGAGACCGAAGCCGCCGCGAAGGCGGGCGGCACCCCCGCAACCTATCTCGTCACGCTGCAGAAGGATCTGACGCTCGATAACAAAGTGACGTTCGCGGGCAACGTGATCCTCGACCTGAACGGTCACACGCTGACGCTGAACGATGCGGCGTATATCGAGATCCTCGGTATGAACGGCGCGGGCAGCACCGGTAATTCCGTCGTGAAGAACGGCACGGTCCGCGGCGGCTACGTTGTGCTGTCGCTCAACAACTCGGAGGTCACGACGCTTGACAACTGCAGGATCTACGCAAACGATATGCATGGCGCCGCGGTCAGGATCGGCGGCAACTATATGTGGGGCTTTGCCGTATCCAAGACCGCAGGCTCGCAGCTGAACCTGAACAACTGCATCCTCGGCACGCTCGGAAATGAAAAGCCGCTGTACTGCAAATCGCCGTCCGGCGACAGCTATGACAACGGCTCGAACGGCTCGACGACCTACGACAACACCGTCCACATTCAGGACAATGTGACACTCTACGTGCCCACGGAGTTTAACGAGGGCGAAAACCGCCACAGCGGCTGGGCGAAGGACGGCTCGCGCATGACCATCGACGGCGTCGGCGTCCAGCGCGTCGTCGCGTCGCAGACGTTGGCGCTGCCCGGCGGCACGCAGAAGAATTACAAGGTCGTGCGCTTCACCTCCGGCGTGGCGTCGGTGAACGGCAGACGGTATGTCACGCTCGACGCGGCGGTCACCGCCGCTAATGCGCTCGCCAAGCCGGTGACGGTCACGCTGGTCGCCGACACGGTGCTGACGAGCGACGTCACAATCCCCGCCGGCGTCACGGTCGATCCGGGCGAATACACGGTGATCGGCGCGAAGATCTACGCGGCGCCCGGCGGCGCGTACGGCGACATCGCCGTGCCGGCAGGCGCGGACGCGGCGGAGCTGGGCGGCGCGACATACGGCGCGTTCCTGCCCGATCCCGCGCTGACGGTGCAGCAGTCGCTGTCGCTGACGGACGCGGTCGTGCTGAACGCCGCCGTGCCCGACCTCGGCTACGCGAGCTATTACGCGTGGATGCGCTGGGAGGACGGCACGCCGCAGACGGCGGTCGTCACCGGCGAGGACGGCGGGGACACGATCTGGTTCCCGCTGGTCGAAAAGAAGGCGAAGAATATGGGCGACGAGCACGCCGTCACGATCTTCGCCGTCGACAGCGCAGGCGAGGCGCACATCGCGCGCAGCACGACGCTCTCCATCCGGGACTACGCCGATACCGTGCTGGACGGCTACGTCGACTGGACGCACGATGAAAACGCCGAGGCGGCGGCGGGAAAATTCGGCGCAGATCTCGGCAGGGCGATGACCGCCATGCTCCAATACGGCGCGGCGGCGCAGACGTATTTCGACTATCGGACGGACGAGCTCGTTTCCGCGAACCTGACGCAGGCGATGAAAGATCGCGTCGCGGCGAAATATGACGCGGACGCGCTGGCGGCGGCGCGGGACGAGAAGACGTCCGGCACGCTCGGCGAAACGGCGCTGTTCTACGGCACCAGCAGCATCCTCGGCGAAAACATGGCGCTGAAATTCTATTTCCGCCTGCCGACGTCCGTCTGGACGGACGCGGCGCTGGCGGAGACGACCGTTTGCGTGAGCTACGTCGATCACACGGGGCAGACGCACATCACGTCGCTGCCCGCGACGGAGCTGGACCGCAACACGTCGCCGAACTTCCGCTCGTACACGGTGCGGGAGCTGGTGGCGGCGGACATCGCGCTGCCGGTCACGGTGACGCTGTCGCGCGGCGGCAGGCAGATCCTGCAGGTGTGGGATTCCGTCGCCAACTACACGGGACGCGCCGCGGCGGCGGGCATGGGCGCGCTTGCCGATCCTATGCTGATCTACGGGCTCGCGGCGCGGGACTACTTCCCGTATTCGCCGTCGGGCGACGTGCCCGTGACGGACGATGCGGACGAGCTGGCGATCCTGCGGATCAGCTGATCTTGAAATAACACTTTTGTCGAATGCAAAGGGGACGGGGAATATGAAACACGGGAACCGGATCTTATCGCTGCTGCTGACGGTCTGCCTGCTGGCAGGTCTGCTGTCGGGGCTGACCGTCGGCGTACAGGCGGACGTGGTGGGCGAGAACATTACCGACCAGTCTTCCGCCGAGTACCGCGAGACGATGAGCACCATTTCCTATGCGGAATATAAGGAGCAGTACACGTCCTACTTCTCCGGAAAGGAGGGAGCAGGAAGTCAGGTTTTGACCTTTGACGCGACCGACCGTCTCGTTTTCCGTGACGGCAAACGCGCATCGTCTTCCAACGTCATCACCATTGAAGGCGATGCTTGGACCTTGACCACGCCGAAAGGCGAGGTTTACACCTCGGTTGAAGATGCGGTTGCAGCAGGTTTTACGCGGAGCGATCTGGTTTACGTG
>JAFSXP010000141.1 GCA_017443965.1 Oscillospiraceae bacterium | reverse complement strand
CGGTGTCGCTGCGCGCGTCGGCGAAGCACATCCGCTCGGGGTGCCACTGCACCGCCCGGATGGGCAGACGCTCGTGCGCGATCGCCTCGATCACGCCGTCGTCCGACCACTGCACCGCGCGAAGCCCCTCGCCCAGCCGATCCACCGCCTGATGGTGCGCGCTGTTGATCGGGAACTCCTCGCCGTACAGCGGATACAGGAACGAATCCGGCAGCGCCTTCGAGCCGTGCGGGATGTACGTCCCCTGCTCCCGATGGTGCTCTTTTTGCGGGATGTCCTGGATCAGCGTGCCGCCGAAGTAGACGTTGACGACCTGGCAGCCGCAGCAGATGCCGAACACCGGCTTGCCCGCTTTGACGAAATCGTCCAGCAGAGAAAACTGCAGCTCGTCCAGCGCGGGATTGAGGCGGTCGCTGCCCCTGTTTTCCTGTCCGTAGCGCGACGGCAGGATATCGCCGCCGCCCGGCAGCAGAAGTCCGGCAAAGCCTTCAATATCGCACCGCTCGTGCACGACGAGCGGCTCGGCGCCGAGCCGCGCCGTCACGTCCCGATAGCTGTCCGGAAAGTTCTCCGCCGGTGCGGGGATCAGAATTTTCATATCAGCGCCTCCAACAGTTTTTCACAGCCCGCGGCGATCTCGTCGCAGACCTTTTCATGCCGTCCCGTGTACCACGGGTCCTCGATCTCCCGCTCCGTCAGCGTCCGCACCTTGCCGTCGGGATCGCCGCCGAGCAGCCGCAGGAGATTTCCCACGTTCCGCGCGTCCATGCAGACGAGCAGATCGTAGTTTTCGTAGTCCGCGCGCGTGACCTGCACGGCGTATTTGCCCGCGCAGTCATAGCCGCGGCGGCGCAGTACATTGCGCATCGGCGGGTAGATCGGATTGCCCAGCTCCTCGGTGCTGGTCGCCGCCGACGCGACCGAAAAGCGGTCGCCGACGCCGCGCGTTTGCGCAAGCTCGCGGAAGATCAGCTCCGCCGCGGGAGAGCGGCAGATGTTGCCGTGGCAGATGAAAAGGATCTTTGTCATATCGCTTCTCCGTGTTTTGTCTGTGACTTGGATCATACCACAGACCGCCGCCGAATGCAACAGAAAACGGCTCTCACAGAGAGCCGTTTTTTCGTCGGTTTTTATCCCGCCTGATGCTTCGAGCGGCGGATAAATTCGTTCTGCGCGTCGAGCGAAAGCGCCAAAAACCGTTCGTTCCAGCCGCAAAGCCGCACCTGCAGGTTCTGATACCGCTCGGGGTATTTCTGCGCGGCCTCCAGCGTCTCGGTGTTCAGCACGTTGTAGTGGACGCCCTCGCCGCCGCGCTGCATAAAGGTCGTCAGCGTGGCGAGCAGCGCCTCCAGCCCGTCCTCGCCGCGGCAGGCGGAGATGTGCAGATCGAGGTCCATGATCGCGCCGTTGACCGCGCTTGCCGCGTCCAGCGACGTGATCGACAAAATGTGCGCGGTCGCACCCTCGCGGTCGGCGCCGAACGAGGCGGTCGCGTTCTGCGACAGCGTTTCGCCCGCTTTCCTGCCGTCGGCGCTCGCCGCGGCGCCCTCGCCCCACGGAACGCGCCAGTCGATGGAGAAAATGCCCAGACGGTACACGCCGCCGCGTTCGTTCGGACGACCGTTGACCATATCGGACAGCTTTGCCAGAATGCGCTGCGCCAAAGCGTCCACCGCGGGATCGTTGTTGCCGAACTTCGGGAAGCGGTTGCGCACGGTCGCCCGCAGCAGCTCCTGCCCCTCCCAGTTGTCGTCGAGGATGCGGATCAGCTCTGGCAGCGTCAGCGTGCCGTCCTCCCAGACCAGCTTACGGATCGCCGCCAGCGAATCCGCCGCGGTGGCGATGCCGATGGCGTTGAGCGAGGAGTTGTTGTACTTCGCGGATGCGTCGCAGTAGACGTCGCCGCCGCGCAAGACGCAGGTCGCCATCGTAGAAGAGAAAAACGGCGCGGCGTGCAGCTTCGGATAGATCGCCTCAAAAGCGCCGGTCTGGCGCACCGCGCCGTCCGTCAGCGCGGCGAGCTGCCGCTCGAACTCCCGATAGAGCGCCTCAAAATCGGCGAATTCCCCCGCCGTCTCGGGACCGATCCGGTCGCCGGTCAGTCCGTCGCAGCCGTGGTGCAGCGCCAGCTCCAGCGCCTTGGGGATGCTGACGATGGCGTTGCACGAGCACGGCACCTCGTCCTTGCCGCACGGCTCATAGCAGCCGACGACGCCGTAATCCGTCGCGTCCGCGACCGTCTCGCCGAGGCGGCAAAGCCCCTCGATGATCACGGCGTCGTTCAGGAAGATGATGCTGTTGCCGCCGTCGCGGACCGAGCGCATGGCAAGGCGCAGGAAATCGCGCGGCATATCGGGTGTGCAGAGGATGTGCATTTTCACGTCCGCGGGCTGCAGCGCGGCGTACGTCTCCAGCAGGCGGTAGGACACGGCGTTTACCTGCGGCGTGCCGTCAACCGACGAGCCGCCCAGCGTGAACGGCATGTTCGCGTCCGGCTTGATCGAATCCAGCTCGCGGATATACGCCTCGAACAGGTCCTCATCCTCGCCCGCGCGGTAAAACGGTAAAAACATCCGGTCGAGCCGCCCGAGCGTCCGCACGAGCGTCGCCTCGAAAAACTGCTGCAGGGCATAGTACACAAGCGTCAGCTGCATCACCTCAAAGAGATTTTCGGGCGCGTGCTCAGTCTGCGCGCGAAGAGATTGCGCCATGCGCGGCTTGCCGCATTTTTCCGCCGCGTCCGCGCAGCGCAGGCAGAACCGCTCCGCCGCGTCCCAGACGAGCGTTTCCGCTTCGGCAAAGTCGGGGTTGAGATCGCCGCACTGCTCGGTCGCGCGGCGCTTCAGCCCGGGGATGCCCAGCGCCGTGACCGCGTCCCAGTCGGGCGCGGTGTGCCCGAAATCGCGGTTGCCGCGGTACGCCCTGCGGCGGTTTGTCAGGCGCAGCTGCTCGGTCGTCGCCTCGTCGAGCAGACGTTTTCTGCGCGCCTTGTCGACCTCGTCTTTCAGGCGCTCGCAATTCACGCGCACGAAAAACGACGCCTCCTGCGGGACCGTGATCTCACAGTGATCCAGCAGGAACGCGATGATCTTCGCGTCGGTCAGCAGGACGTTTTCCGCCGTGTTTTCCGCGTCGATGCGGAGGATGTTTTCCAAAAGCAGTTCCCGATCCATGTGCTCGCCTCCTTTCCCCCATTATAGGCGCACGGCGCGCCGATGTCTATAGAAGAAAAAAGAAAAAAACGCACATTTCTTATCTTTTGGGTCGATCTGCGGATTGCAATACCGCGGCAGGCGGGTTATAATGAGAGCATAAAAGAAAAGGAGATCGCGATATGAAACGGTTTTTGACATGTACGCTGTCCGTCATTCTGCTGCTGACGGGACTGGTCGGGCTGCTGACGCCCGCCGCCTCCGCCGCCGATACGATGGACGAGGTGCAGAAGGCGGTCGTGGAGACCGCGATGGCATATTACTGGAAAGGACGCTGGATGCAGTACGACTCCATCCAGTTGACCTCGCAGCCGCGCGCCTACGGCGACCGGCGCTGTTCGGTCGGCGATCCGCCCGAATGGGCGGCGGCGGACAACTACCTGTATAACGTCTGCTCGGACTTCGCGTACACCGTGGTGTGGAACGCGATCGGCTATCCGCTGACCGGCACCAGCCGCAAGTGCATCACGATGAACCTGACCGAGTATCTCGACACCTCCACGCCGGGCGTCGTGTTCCACACCGGCGGCACCGCGGGCGCATACGACGCGCAGGCGGCGCTGGCAAGCAAGGATCTGCTGCAGCCGGGCGACATCGTGACCTACTACGACAACGTCAAGCACAGCGGTCACGCGGGCGTCTACGTCGGCGACTATTTCGGCGACGGCAGATGCATCTGCAACTGCGGCGGCAAGGCGATGGACCGCAAGACCGGCGTCGACGTGATCGAGACCACGCAGAAAAACGCGCTGGACGGCGGCGCGATCCGTCTCGACGGCTTCGACGTGCACTGGTTCACGCCGAACACCTACGCCTATCTCGGCACGAACGCCTCGTCGTTCTCCATCATCCGCCCGTCGCTGATCGCCAAGGCGGAGGGGCTTCAGCCAACCGACGCGGCGAAGGCGCGTATCAAGTATAAGGGCATCGACGTGCGCATCGCGACGAATTTCCGCAAGTATGACAGCCTGCAGACCGGCGACAAAATGACCGTGACGCTGACCGTCACCAACCACGGAGGCGACGCATTCGGCGGCGTGACCGTTTCGATCCCCGCGCCGATCGGCGCGCAGCTCGACGCCGCGTCCGTCAAGGGCGGTACGCTGTCGGGCGGCGCGATCACGGCGACGCTCAGCGTGCCCGCAGGCGAGACCGCGACGGTCAGCTACGACGCGACCGTCACGGCGCAGCGCGGCGGCGACGTGACCGTGCCGAGCGCGACCGTCGCGGGCGCGCTGACCACGCGCGACATGACCTACCGCGTCGGCGGCAAGCCGTGGACGGAAGCGAACGCGCAGGTCTTCAAGGACGCGATCAAGGACGCGAAGACGATCAAGGCGCTGACGCCCACCGGCGACATCGGCTTTGCAAACGCGTTTTACGGCAAGTATCTCGGCGTCGATCTGGCGCTGCCCGCCGATATGAAGACGCTGCGCGACGGTCTGGCAACGTGGACGAAGGTCGAGGGCGCGCCGTCCGGCGAGTTTTCCGGTCAGATGCTCGTCCCGAAGAAAGACGGCGAACTGACGGACGACATGAAGCGCGTCCGCGCGATGCTCCTGCCCGAGCATCTGGCGGGCTACGCCGTGTATCTGCGCGAAAGCCTGACCGACGTACCGCTCAGCACGGCGGCGAGAAACCGTGTGCTGATCTTCGAGGAGCAGAACTATCAGCCGGGCGATATCTTTATGGCGTACACCAGTTCGTCGAGCAACCGCAGTATCCAGAAGCCCGTTTCATTCGTCTATTTGGGCGACGGCAAGGTGGCGGGCGTCGCCGAGGGCGCGAAAACGCCGGACGTGCTGTCGTTCAAGACCTGCGTTGAGACGTTCCTGAAGCACGATTTCTTCGTGGCGCTGCGCCCGTCGCAGGCGTATGACGACGTGAACACGCTCGTCGGCAGCAGCAAGCCGCTGCCGTTCACCGACGTGACCGAGGCGGATTGGTTCTACACTTATGTGAAAGACCTCTACAACGACGGCACGGTCAACGGCATGACGCCGACGACGTTCGTCCCGAAGGGCAATCTGACCTACGGACAGGCGCTGAAGCTGATCGTCTGCGCGCTCGGTCATGGCGAACAGGCTTCCACCGGCGGTCACTGGGCGAGCGGCTATCTGAAGTTCGCGCAGGACAAGGGCTGGATCGCGGGCGACGTCGATCTGAACGGCAACGTCACAAGACTTGCGTTCTGCCCGATCGCGGCGAAGGCGAAGAATCTGACCGAGCAGCCCGCG
>JAFSXP010000140.1 GCA_017443965.1 Oscillospiraceae bacterium | reverse complement strand
CTACCCCGCGATATGGGTGCGGATCGCGGCGCGATCCGGGTGCGCTTCACGGCGGTGGGGACCGCCTCCGTTCAGCGTGCCCCTATTCTAGCACAGGCAGCCGTGCCTGTCAAGGGGGAAATCCCGTCGAAAGCAAGGGGGGAGGGCGAAGCGATGAGGATGGGGTTCGCGTCGCACGATCATACTGCGGCATCACCCCCTCAGCACCGGTGTGCGCACCGGTCCAGCTCCCCCATAGGGGGAGCTTTTGGACGGTGCAATCACAAAAAGCCGATCCCGAACGGTCTTCGGAAACGCAATCTATATCCACCACCACGGTTTTTTTCTATATCTATACTTGTTTTTCAATCTGTCTGTCATTTTGACAGTCCATTCCGTGATTACGTGGGCAAATATCCCAGTAAGAAGAATAAAACAGATGGCAGATATGCCGGCTATGATTATAAGTGCCGTAGCCGTATGCATACTATTACCTCCTTTTCATGCTCTTTCGGAATATACGCCAACATGATCCACTCCTTTCGACGATACCAGATTAGCAGATACAAAGCGTCATAAACCGGACAGTGAACTGCCGGTTTAATGACAAACGCGGCGGGGGCGGGTAGAATATCCGCAGAGGCGACCGCGATCGCAGGACTGCCGGAACAAACGGGGAGGGGAAAGATGGAAGCGCTGTATATCAAGATCAGTAGGTTTTCGATCGGTTCGCTGTTTTTCGACCGGTATCTGTTTTTCGACGTGGAGCCGTATCTGGCGGATCAGCTGTTCATCCGGCGGCGGATCCGCGTGTGGTTCGACCGCGAGTACAGGCGCGACGGCTCGCCGTATGTGGCGATCCTCTGCCGCGTCAGAAAGCGCGATTCGGCGGCATTTCTCGCCGCGCTGGAGGATCTGCAGAAGAAGATGCTGCTCTGCGGACATCCCGACTACGAGGAGCGCGTCGGGGCGATCATCAAAGAGATGCACGGCAGGGAGCGGGACGCGTCGTGACCGGATCGCGGGAAAGCGTGTATTGATCCCCTTGCGCCATGCGGCTGTTTATGCTATGATCGCGTGGGAGGGGATCGCATGACGAAGCAGGAGACTTATGACTATCTGACGGCGCGGGGCGTGGCGTATGAGATCGCGGAGCATCCCGCGGTCTACAACATGGATCAGATGGCGCAGATCGCGCTGCCGCATCCGGAGGCGGACGCGAAGAACCTGTTCGTCCGCGACGACAAGAAGCGCAACTACTATCTGATCACCGTCCGCGGCGACCGGCGCGTCGATCTCAAGGCGTTCCGCAAACAGCACAGACTGCGCAATCTGTCGTTCGCGTCGGCGGACGAGCTGCAGGCGATCCTCGGTCTCATTCCCGGCGCGGTGACGCCGCTGGGACTTCTGCACGACACGGCGCGGGACGTGAAATTCTATCTGGACGCGTCGTTCGGCGAAGGGCTTGTCGGCGTGCATCCGAACGACAACACGGCGACGGTCTTTCTGTCCGCGGGCGATCTGCTGCGGCTCGTGCGCGAGCGCGGCAACGAGACGGAGGTCGCCGAATTTGACTGATTTGTGCAATCTGCTGTTTTTCCCGTGCGTTTCCGGCTGCTTCGGAAACGCACATCTTTTTTTGACAAAAAACGTCCGCGGGACTTGCGTTTTCCGCCGTGTCTGCTATAATTGTTTCAGATGAAACTGTTTCAAGTGAAACGATTGCGCACAGGAAAGGTCGTGATGCGATTGTCCCGTCTGACAGGAGAGATCAAGTATCTGACGCGCTGTATGAACCGTTACAAGAGCGAGCGGCTGCAGCCGCTGGGGATCAACGTGCGGCAGGCGGAGCTGCTGCTGGGCGTCCGGCGTCTGCAAGAGCCGTCGCAGGACGATCTGGCGGACGCGCTGATGATGAACAAGAGCAGCGTCGCGCGGCATCTCGCCGTGCTGGAGGAAAAGGCGCTGATCCGCCGCACGCCGGACGCGAAGGACCGCCGCGTGCTGCGCGTCGGGCTGACGGAAGTCGGCGAGGCGCTGCTCCCCGCGATCCGCGCGATCAACACCGCGTGGTCGGACTATATCGCGCAGGGCTTGAGCGAGCAGGAGCTCAAGCAGGCGGAGGCGCTGCTGGACGTCGTGCTGAAGCGTGCGCAGGCGTACTGGAAGGAGGGGGAGCAGACGTGAAGCATACGTGGCATTACGCCAAGAAAGCCGGATGGCTGATCGCCGCGGCGCTGCTGCTGAAGCTGGCGGCGGCGTATCTGGAGCTGCAGATCCCCTCGGCGCTGGCGGACATCATCGACGACGGCGTGCCGGCGGCGCAGGCTGCGGGCAATCTCGACCCGATCCTGCACTACGGCACGATCATGGCGATCTTCGCAGTCGCGGCGTTTCTGACGAACCTTGCGGGCAACGTGCTCTCCACGCACGCGTCGTGCCGCATCACCGAGGATATGCGGCAGGATCTGTTCCGAAAGGTCTCCTATCTCTCGGCGCGGCAGGTGGACGAGGTGACGATCTCCTCCGCCATCAGCCGTCTGACCTCCGACACCTACAACGTGAACACCATGTTCATGCGCTGCCTGCGCATGGGCGTCCGCGCGCCGATTTTGATGATCGGCGGCATCATCGTGACGCTGACGAAGGACCCCGTGCTGCCGGTCGCGCTGATCGTGATGATCCCGCTGATCGCGTTCATCACCATCAAGCTGACCAGAAAGGTGATCCCGATGTTCCGCGAACGGCAGCGCCGTCTGGATGTGATGGTCAACGCCGTGCAGGCGGGCGCGTCTGGCATCCGCGTCATCAAGGCGCTGAGCAAGACGCAGTACGAGATGGATCACTTCGACAAGATCAACGACGATCTTGCCGAGATGCGCTACCGCGCGGGCGTGACCAACGCGAAGATCCACCCGATCACCGCGCTGATCCTCAACCTCAGCCTGGTCAGCGTCATCGTGCTGGGCGCCGTGCGCGTCACGGGCGGGCAGATGCTGCCCGGTCAGATCGTGGCGTTCATCAACTACTTCACGATCATCCTCAACGCCACGATGTCCTTCTCCGGCATCTTCATGGTGCTGACGAACGGTCTTGCCTCGGCGCAGCGCATCGAGCAGGTGCTCAATATGCCGGAGACGATGACCGTCGAGGAGCTTCCCCCCGTCGAGAGCGAATACGCCGTGGAGTTCCGCGACGTCTGCTTCTCGTATAACGGCGTGGATCACAACGTCTCGCATCTGTCGTTCGGGCTGAAGGAGGGCGAGACGCTGGGCATCATCGGCGCGACCGGCAGCGGCAAGACGACGATCCTCAACCTGCTGCTGCGGCTTTACGACGTGGACGAGGGGCAGATTTTGATCGGCGGGCGCGACGTGCGCTCGATACCGAACGACGAGCTGCGCGCCATGTTCGGCGTGACGTTCCAGAACGACTTTCTGTTCGCCGACGCGATCGGCAAGAACATCGACTTCTTCCGCGATCTCGATCCCGCCGCGGTCAAGAAAGCCGCGGTGCTGGCGCAGGCGGAGGCGTTCATCGAGGACAAGGGCGGCATGGACGCGACCTTGACCATTCGCGGCAACAACGCCTCCGGCGGACAGCGGCAGCGGCTGCTGATCGCCCGCGCGCTTGCCGGCGATCCGAAGATTTTGGTGCTGGACGACGCGTCGTCCGCGCTGGACTACCGCACGGACGCCGATCTGCGCAAGGCGCTGGCGGAGAATTACGCGCATACGACAAAATTCATCGTGGCGCAGCGCGTCAGCTCGATCCGCTCCGCCGACCAGATCTTAGTGCTGGACGGCGGCGAGGTCATCGGGCACGGCACGCACGACGAGCTGATGGCATCGTGCGAGGCGTACCGCGAGATCGCGCACATCCAGATGGAAACCGAGGAGGTGGATGACAGTGCCTCCTAGATTTGCAAGAGCGGGCGATATGCACAACCCCAACAACTGGCAGGAAGGCCGCCGCCACACCTCACAGCCGATGCACAAGACGTTCGCGCGGCTGTGGAAATATCTCGGACGCGAGCGCAAGCTGCTGCTGCTCGCGCTGGGACTGATGCTGCTGAGCAACGCCTTCGCGCTGGTCGGACCGAAGCTGTCCGGTCTCGCCATCGATGCCATCGGCATCCAGACCGGCGAGGTGCGCATGGATCTGGTGCTGACCTACGCGGGCGCGATGGTGGTGCTGTACGTGCTGTCGGCGCTGCTGCAGTACCTGCAGAGCAAGACCTCGCTGAAGCTCAGCCGCCGCGTGACGTACCAGCTCCGCAAGGACGTGTTCAACAAGCTGATGACGCTGCCCGTCCGCTACTTCGACGAGCGGCAGGTCGGCGATATCATCAGCGTGATCTCCTACGACATCGACACGGTCAACATGTCGCTGTCGACCGACATCGTGCAGATCGCGACCAGCTCGTTTACGATCCTGTTTTCGCTCATCATGATGCTGACGATCCTGCCGCAGCTCGTGCTGGTGTTCTGCGTGACGGTGCCGATCTCGATCCTGTTCACGCGGTTCATCACCAAGCGCGTGCGGCCGCTGTTCCGTAAGCGGAGCTGGAAGCTCGGCGAGATGAACGGCTACGCCGAGGAGATGATCGGCGGGCAGAAGACCACCCGCGCCTACGGCCGCGAGGAGCAGATCATCGAGGGCTTCCGCATGAAAAACCGCGAGGCGACGCACGCAAACGACGTCGCCAGCGGCGTCGGCGGCTCGTTCGGCAGCGGCATGAACTTCATCAACAACCTCTCGCTGACGCTGGTCAGCATCTTCGGCGGCATCCTGCTGCTGCGCGGCGGCGCGATGCTGGGCGATATCTCCGCGTTCGTGCAGTATTCGCGCAAATTCACCGGTCCGATCAACGAGATCGGCAACATCATCAGCGATCTGCAGTCGGCGTTCGCCGCGGCGGAGCGGGTGTTCGCGCTGCTGGACGAGGCGCCGGAAAAGCCCGACGCCGAGAACGCGATCGTGCTGGATCACGTCGCGGGCGACGTCGAGATGTCGCACGTCAGGTTCGGCTACGATCCGCAGAAGACCATCATCAAGGATCTGTCGCTGCGCGCCGATCCCGGCTCGCTGATCGCCATCGTCGGACCGACGGGCGCCGGCAAGACGACGATTATCAACCTGCTGATGCGCTTTTACGACATCGAGTCCGGCACGATCAAAATAGACGACAACAGCATCTACGACGTCACGCGCCATTCGCTGCGCAGCGCCTACACGATGGTGCTGCAGGACACGTGGCTGTTTGACGGCACGGTGTTCGAGAACATCGCCTACGGCAAGGACGGCGTCACGATGGACGAGGTCGTCGCCGCGGCGAAGACGGCGGGCATCCACGGCTTCGTGCGGCGGCTTCCCAAGGGCTACGACACCGTGATCACCGGCGGCGGCACGGGCATCTCCAAGGGACAGAAGCAGATGCTGACCATCGCCCGCGCCATGCTGCTCGACAGCAAGATGCTGATTCTGGACGAGGCGACCTCCAACGTCGACACGCAGACCGAGCGCCGCATCCAGAAGGCGATGCGCGAACTGATGAAGGACCGCACGTGCTTTGTCATCGCGCACCGGCTGTCCACGATCCGCCACGCCGACAACATCCTTGTCATGAAGGGCGGCAACGTCGTCGAGCAGGGCAAGCACGAAGAACTGATGGCGAAAAAGGGCGAATACGCGAAGCTCTATAAATCGCAGTTTGAAAGTTACTAGGAGGGGATCGGTATGATCCGCGTTACCGTTTGGAACGAGTATTATCACGAGCGTGAAAGTGAGGCGGTCCGCGCCGTCTATCCCGAGGGCATCCACGGCTGTCTCGCGGCGCTGTTCGGCGGCGAGCCGGACATCACCGTGCGCACCGCCACGCTCGACGAGCCGGACTGCGGCCTGCCGCAGTCGGTGCTGGACGAGACCGACGTGCTGATCTGGTGGGGGCACAAGCGCCACGGCGACGTGCCCGATGAGGTCGCTTCGCGCGTGCAGAAGGCGGTGCTCAGCGGCATGGGCGCGATCTTCCTGCACTCGGCGCACATGTCCAAGCCGTTTCTGGCGCTGATGGGCACGAGCTGTACGCTCTGCTGGCGCGAGGACGGGGACCGCGAGCGCGTCTGGGTCGTCGATCCGGCGCATCCGATCACGCGCTCGCTGCCGCCGCAGTTCACCGTGCCGCATGAGGAGACGTACGGCGAGCCGTTCGGCATCCCCGAGCCGGACAAGCTGGTGCTGCTGGGCGGCTTCTCCGGCGGCGAGGTGTTCCGCGCGGGCTGCTGCTGGCGGCGCGGCAACGGCAAGGTGTTCTATTTCCAGCCGGGGCACGAGACGTACCCCACCTATCATATCCGCGAGGTGCAGGCGGTGCTGAAAAACGCCGTGCGCTGGTGTGCGCCGTCATACCGCGCGCCGTGCAAAAATGTCCACGTGGCAAAAACAGAGGATTGACAGATTTTAATTGACAGTTTTTATAAAACCGAGTAAAATGATAGTATTCTACAATCCATGGAGGGTTTTCAATGAAACTGACCAGAAAACTCATCAGCCTGCTGCTGGCGGCCGCGCTTCTCGCGGGGCTGTTTGTCGGGCTGACGCTCACCGCTTCCGCCACGGGCGGCACCGGTGTGACCTCGAGCAGTGAGAAGTACACCGACCTGCAGCGCGCGGTCGTGGAGACGGCGCTCGCCTACCACAATCGCGGACACAACGTGCAGTACGACTCCGTCGTGCTGACCATCCAGGCGAAGTACTCCGGCGAAGAGGGCGCCGACCTGCGCGAGACGGATTTCACCTCGCCCGAGGACGCCACGGCGGACAACCTGATGTATTCCGTCTGCTCGGCGTACTGCTTTGAGGTCTACTACGACGCGTTCAACTACCAGATCCTCGGCAATCCGCTGAAGGCAAAGACGAACGGCATGTGCAACATCCCCGCGGACGATCCGATCTGCGTGGTCAAGTATGACGCCACCGGCACCGATCCGAGCAGCAAGGTCATCAAGGACCAGGCTGAGGCGATCGAGGCGGCGAAGAAGGCGCTGCAGCCCGGCGACATCATCGTCGGCTACGGCGACACCGGCCACGCTATGCTGTACATCGGCGACTACAAGGGCGACGGCACGAAGTACATGGCGCACTGCTGGGGCGGCAAGTACGACATCGACACCGCGCAGGACAAGGTCGAAAAATACACCGACGCCAACAGCGGCGCCATCCGTGTGCAGGACGCCATCTACGGCTGCTTCACGAAGGGCGGCAGCCCGTGGGATCTGTGGGCGTCCAAGCACGGCCAGCGGTTCGTCATCCTGCGGCCGCTGAACGTCCTGAAGGCGTCCGACCTGACCGAGAACGCCAAGGGACGCCTGAAATACCCGGGCATCAACATCGACCGCACCGCCTCCGTCAGCCGTTTCGGCGCGGTGGAGAAGGGCGGCGACGTCACCGTGACGATCGCGGTTGAGAACTACTCCGAAAAGCCGTACACCGGTCTGCCCGTCACCGAGAAGATCCCGGCGGGCGGCGCGCTGAAAGCCGGTTCGATCACCGGCGGCGGCACCGAGTCCGGCGGCACGGTCAAGTGGAATCTGAACGTGCCCGCGGGCGAGACCGTAACGGTCTCCTATACCGTCACCGCCACGGGCAACCGCGGCGATACGCTGGACTTCTCCGAGGGTAGCGTCGGCGGCATCCGCTCGAACAAGATCCCCATCCGCATCGGCGGCAAGGGGCTGACAGACGAGCAGGTCGCCAAGCTCAAGGACATCGAAAAGAGCAAGAACGAGCTGCAGGGCAAGAACTACACCGGCGAGCAGTTCGTCTCCGCGGCGTACACGATGCTGCTGGGCATCGATCCGCAGGTGCCGGTGATGACCGAGTTCATGAAGAACGCGTTCGACCGGCAGAAGATCGAGGGCGCCACTTCGCAGATGTTCGTCAAGAAGGAGACCGTGCCCGCGGAGTTTGCCAAGGCGGACGCGATGCTGGTCCCGCTGTATTTCGGCGGCACGCTGGTCAAGACCGGCGGCAACGGCCACGCGCGTGTGCTGGACGTGGCAAATCAGGACTATCTGCAGCCCGGCGACGTCGTGATGGGCGGCTCGAACATCTTCTCCGGCAAGAACTCCAACCTGAACACCTACATTTACCTCGGCGACAACAAGGTCGCGTATCTGGACAAGGATAAGCTGAAGGTCGGCGACGCGAACAAATCGCTGGTCAAACTGCTGTCCTACGAGACGTTCGCCGCGTTCCGTCCGAGCCAGGCGTACGACGACATGACCGTCGAGGCGAAGGCGGGCGCGAAACTGCCGTTCACCGACGTGACCGAAGCCGATTGGTTCTACACTTATGTGAAAGACCTCTACAACGACGGCACGGTCAACGGCATGACGCCGACGACGTTCGTCCCGAAGGGCAACCTGACCTACGGGCAGGCGCTGAAGCTGATCGTCTGCGCACTCGGCAACGGCGAACAGGCTTCCACCGGCGGTCACTGGGCGAGCGGCTATCTGAAGTTCGCGCAGGACAAGGGCTGGATCGCGGGCGACGTTGATCTCAACGGCAACGTGACGAGACTCGCGTTCTGTCAGATCGCGGCAAAGGCGAAGAACCTGACCGAGCAGCCGGCGACGAATCCGTTCAAGGACACGAACGACACCGCGGTGCTGGCGCTGAACAAAGCGGGCGTGATCAACGGCATGAGCGCGGACACGTTCGATCCGTCGGGACTTCTGACGAGAGCGCAGATCAGCAAGATCATCCACACGCTGCGCGGCGTGTAAGAGAATTGCAAAAAACCGGCCTCTCACGAGGTCGGTTTTTTAGTAGCCAGATGCCAGAGGTCAGGGGTCAGTAGGGGCGATTGTAAAATCGCCCGCGGACGAGCAAT
>JAFSXP010000139.1 GCA_017443965.1 Oscillospiraceae bacterium | reverse complement strand
GTTCGCAAACTGGGGCGGAGAGGGTCGTTTGAAGGACAGCGCCCCGGTCGGACAGGGCGCGCGTCGCACACCCTCTCAGTCTCGCTGCGCTCGCCAGCTCCCCCAAGGGGGAGCTTATCGCTGCGGCGGGACGGAAGCTGCGGCGCGTCAAGGATGCCGCGCCCTACAAACGAGGGGTTTTGAAAGCCCGTACCGCCCGTAGGGGCGTTTATCAAACGCCCGTAAAACACACAAAAGCCCGACCTCGTGAGAGGTCGTCTCTTTCAGCGCGCAGGTGTGAAAAATTGCCGCCGCGGGGAAAATCGTTATGGAAATCCGCGCGGAATTGTGATAAAATAATTATAACTATCGCCATTTCTTCCAAACGGAGCATTTGCCATGATCGAACTGCTTTCCCCCGCCGGCTCGATGGAGGCGCTGATCGCCGCCGTGCAGAACGGCGCGGACGCCGTCTATCTGGGCTGCGGGAGCCACAACGCCCGCGCCGGCGCGAAAAATTTCACACCGGAAGAGCTGCCCGCCGCCGTCAGCTACTGCCACGTGCGCGGCGTCAAGGTGCATCTGACCGTCAACACGCTGACGACCGACCGCGAGCAGGTGCAGATCGCCGAGCTGATCCGCCGCGGCGCGGAGGCGGGCGTGGACGCGTTCATCGTGCAGGACCCGGGCATCGTGCGGCTTTGCCGCGCGCTGGCGCCGGAGATCGCCGTCCACGCCAGCACGCAGATGGGCGTCCACTCGCTCGACGGCGTCAAGGCCGCCGCGGCGATGGGCTGCAGCCGCGTGGTGCTGGCGCGGGAGCTGAGCCGCGCGGAGATCGCGCACATCTGCCGCGAAAGCCCGGTGGAGATCGAGGTCTTCTGCCACGGCGCGCTCTGCATGAGCGTCTCGGGGCAGTGCTATCTGTCGTCGCTGATCGGGCGGCGCAGCGGCAACCGCGGGCGCTGCGCGCAGCCGTGCCGTCTGCCCTACGGCTACGGGCGGCGCGAAGAGCGCTATCCGCTCAGTCTGAAGGACAACTGCCTCATTGAGGAACTGAACGAACTGTCGCTGATGGGCGTCGCGTCGGTCAAGATCGAAGGGCGCATGAAGCGGCCGGAGTACGTCGCCGTCGTCACGCGCATCTACCGCACGGCGCTGTCGGACGGCGCGGTCACGCCGGAAAACGCGGCGCGGCTGGAGCAGGTGTTCTCGCGGCAGGGCTTCACGAAGGGCTATTACGAAAAATCGATCGGCGCGGAGATGTTCGGCACGCGGCAGGATCTGCGTCCCGACCGTGCGCTGCTCGCGGAGGCGCGGGCGACCTATGAATCGGGCGAGCTGCCCCGCGTGGGCGTGCAGTTCTACGCGAAGATCCTTGCGGGCGAGCCTACGAAGCTCGCCGTGGAGGACCCCGAGGGACGGCGCTGCGTGGTCAAGGGTCCGGTGCCCGAGGCGGCGCGGACGCACGAACTGACGCTGGAGGAACTGTCTGAGCGCCTCGGCAAGACCGGCGGCACGCCGTACTTTTCGCGCGGTCTGCGCGGCGTGCTCGACCCCGGGCTGTCACTCAGCGCGGCGAATATCAACACGATGCGCCGCGAACTGCTGACGCAACTCAGCGCCCTGCGCGGCAGACCGCCCGTCTATACGCCCGGCGTCGCGCCCGCGCCCGCAAGAGCGCTGGGCTTTCGCGGCGCTCCGGCGCTGACGGTCAGCGTCTCGTCGGCGGTGCAGGTCACGCCGCGCGTGCTGGGACACAAGCCGGCGGTGCTGTACGTGCCGCTTTCGGAGCTTTGGCAGCACCGCGAGCTGATCGGCATGATCCCGCGCGAAACGGAGCTTTGCGCCGTGCTGCCGCGCGTCATCACAGATACCGAGCAGCCGGAAACAGAGCAGCGCCTGACCGCGCTGCGCGGCGAGGGCGTACACAGCGCGGCGTGCGGCAATCTCGGGCACGCGGCGATGCTGAAGCGGCTTGGTTTCCGCGTGCGCGGCGATTTCGGGCTGAACGTGTTTTCCTCCGCGGCGGCGGACTACTGGCACGGCGAGGGGCTCGCCTCCGTCACCGTGTCGTTCGAGGCGTCGCTGCCGCAGATCCGCGATATGGATAAGCCGCTGCCGACGGAGCTTCTGATCTACGGCCGTCTGCCGCTGATGCTGACGGAAAACTGCCTCATCAAAAACCGCAGCGGCGTCTGCGCCTGCGACGGCGCCGTGCCGAAGCTGGTCGACCGCAAGGGCGAGGCGTTTCCCGTCGTGCGCGACTGCGGCACCTGCCGCAGCGTGCTGCTGGCGGGACGGAAGCTGTATCTGCTGGATAAGACCGACACACTGTCGCAGCTCGGGCTGTGGGCGCTGCGCCTGCAGTTCACCACCGAGAGCCCGCAGGAGGTCGACGCGGTCGTCAAGCAATACGATCTGCGGGATCCGTTCGATCCCGCGACGCAGACGCGCGGACTGTATCTGCGCGGCGTGGAATAGAGGGGTACTTATGCTGATCCTGGCGTCGCAGTCCCCGCGCAGGCGGGAGCTGCTCGGGCGTATCGGACTGGAATTCACCGTCCGCGCCGCCGATATCGACGAGACGATGGACGAAAACGATCCGCCGGAGGTTGCCGTTGCAAGGATCTCCGCGAAGAAGGCGGCGGCGGTCGAGGCGGACGAAAGCGACGTGGTGCTTGCCGCCGACACGATCGTCGTGCTGGACGGCGCGGTGCTGGGCAAGCCGAAGGACGCGGCGGACGCGGCGCGGATGCTGCGCATGCTGGCGGGCAGGACGCACCGCGTGATGACGGGTGTGACCGTGCGACGCGGCGATAAATATGAGACCCGCGTGGAAACGACGGACGTGACGTTCCGTCCGCTGCGCGAAAAGGAGATCGCCGCCTACGTCGCCACGGGCGAGCCGATGGACAAGGCGGGCGCCTACGGCGTGCAGGGCAAGGCGAGCATCTTCGTCAGCGGTCTGCGCGGCGACTACTTCAACGTGATGGGGCTGCCGCTCTGCCTGACGGCGGAGCTGCTGCGGACGTTCGGCGTCGAGGTGTTTTGAATGGGCAGAAGATTCTGGACGAAAAAAGTGAAGATCATCCTCGCGGTCGCCGTGGCGCTGGCGATCCTCGTCACGCTGGGCGCGGCGGTGAGCAAGAGCGTCTCGACGGGCGAGAGCATCATCACCACGATCCTGACGCCGCTTCGCAGCGCGCTGGCGGCGTTCGACCGGCAGGCGGAGCGCATCTACGGGTATCTGTTCCGCTACGACGCGGCGGTCGCCGAAAACGAGACGCTGCGCCGTCAGCTTGCCGAGGCGGAGGGCGACGTGCGCGACGCGGAGGTCTACCGCCGCGAAAACGAGCGTCTGCGCGAGCTTCTGGGGCTGGCGTCGGAAAATCCCGACTACAAATTCGCCTCGGCGTACGTCGCGTCGTGGAGCGTGTCCGACTGGGAGGTCACGATCACCGTCGACAAGGGCTCGGCGGACGGCCTTGCGCCGGGCATGTGCGCGGTGACGTCCTCGGGGCAGGTCGTGGGACTGATCTCGGCGGTCGGACCGAACTGGGCGAAGATCGTCACGGTCTTCGACGCGTCGAGCGAGATCAGCGCCGCGGTCGCCGCCACGGGCGAGACGGGCGTGGTGCTGGGCGGTCACAACGAGGCGGGGGAGATGCAGCTGCAGATGCGGTATCTTTCCACTGCCGCCGCCGTGCGCAACGGCGACGAGGTCGTCACCACCGGCTCGACGCTCTATCCGCGCGGGCTGCTGCTGGGCACGGTCACGGGCGCGCGGCTGGACGAGACGGGCATCGACAAGTACGCGGTGCTCGACTGCGGCTTCCGCGTCGACCACCTCGAGCAGGTGTTTCTGATCACCGAATACGCGGAAGACTGAAAACTGTGAGAATGATTTGACGCTTCGCGTCATGAATTGGCTTCGCCATGATTTCTCGCTTCGCTCCGTGAATTGCATTGCGTCTTCATGCCCCGCAGGGCAATTCATGACCGCAGGTCAATTCATGCACGGAGTGCAATTCACGCGCCGAAGGCGCAATTCATTTGAGAAAGAAGGTGCATACATGACCTCGGCAAAGAAGCGGACGCTGCTGATGTGGGGCGTGTATGCCCTTCTTGCGCTTCTGGCGCTTTTGGTGCAGGACACGCTGCTTTCGCGGCTGCCCGTGGCGCAGGTGCGCCTGTGCCTGATCCCCGTGACGGTCGCGTGCGTCGCCATGCAGGTCGGAGGGGAGTCCGGCGCGCTGTTCGCGCTGATCGTCGGCGCGGTCTGGGCGCTTTCCGGCGTGCCGGACGGCGGCTTCCGTCTGCTGGGGCTGACGGTCGGCGGCATTCTGAGCGGCGGATTGTGCGACACGGCGCTGAACCGCCGTCTGTCCGCGGCGCTGCTGCTCAGCGCGATGACGCTTGTCATCACCGAGACGCCGCCGCTTGTAGTGCGTCTGCTTCTGTACGGCGGCGGCGGGCGCGACGTCGCGCTTCTTGCGCGGCGACTTCTGCTGTCGCTGCCGCTCGCCGTGCCGATGTGGCTCGTCTGCACGCGGATCCGAAAGGCGGGTGAACGCAGATGGACCGACTGACGCGCAGCCGCACGGCGGTGCTGTTCGTGCTGATGGCGCTGCTCCTCGGCGTGTTCACGTTTCGCCTTCTGCGGCTCAACACCGACGCCGAGAGCGGCGCGGACAGCGCCTCGCGCGATCTTCTGACCTACCGCACGACGATCCCGGCGGCACGCGGCGCGATCTACGACCGCAACGGCAAGGAGCTGGTCGTCAACCGCGCCTGCTACAACGTGGACGTCATCAATTTCATCTTCTTCACGGGCTCGGGCGCGAACGACAAACTGCTTTCGCTGTACCGCCTGTTTGAGGACGCGGATCAGCCCGTGACCGACCATCTGCCGGTCACGATGCAGGTGCCGTACGAGTACACGACGGACGACCTGTCCGACATCTGGCGGCAGCACTACGCGACGTATCTCGGCTGGAAGGGCTGGGACCCGGAGATGACGGCGCGCAATCTGCTGCTGCGGATGCGCAGGGAATACCGCATCCCCGACGACTGGAGCGAGGACGACGCCCGCAAGGTGCTCGGCGTGCGCTACGAGCTGGACCTGCGCTACTGCGCGGGGCTTGATAACTACACGATGGCGGCGGACGTGCCCTCGGACGTGCTGGCGTCTGTGCTGGAGGCGAAGATCCCCGGCGTGATCGTCAGCACGACCTCCGTGCGCGAATACCGCACCAAATACGCGGCGCATCTTTTAGGCCGCATCGGCAAGATGGACGCCGCGGAGTGGGAGATCTACCGCGAGAAGGGCTACGCCATGGATGCCATGGTCGGCAAGGACGGTCTGGAGCGGGCGTTTGAGGACAAACTCCACGGCGTCAGCGGCGTGCGCTATACCACGGTCACGCCCGACGGCGCCGTCGTGGAGACATACGACGAAACGGAGCCGCAGGCGGGCAGCAACGTCACGCTGACCATCGACATCGACCTGCAGAAGGTCGCCGAGGACAAGCTCGCCGAGGTTGTCACCGACCTGCGGCGGAACGGCGTCGGCAAATCGCAGGAGGGCAAGGACGCCGAGGGCGGCGCGGTCGTCGCCGTCTCGTGCAAGACGGGCGACGTGCTGGCTTGCGCCAGCTATCCGACGTTCGACCTCACCAACTATTCCCGCGACTTCGACAGACTGAAAGAAAACAAATACAGCCCGCTGTATAACCGCGCGCTGTCCGCCACCTACAACCCCGGCTCGATCTATAAGATGGTCACCGCCATCGCCGCGGTCGACTACGGCGGCGTCGGGCGCTACCGGAAGATCACGGACAAGGGCGTCTACCGCTACTACGAGGACCAGGGCTACACCTGCAACTGCCACATCTACACGTCCTCGGGCGTGACGCACGGCACCATCAACATGATGGAGGCGCTGTCCGAATCGTGCAACTACTACTTCTACGAGGTCGGGCGCGAGACCGGCATCGACGCGATCGACACCGTGGCGAAGGGGCTCGGACTCGGCGAAAAGACGGGCGTGGAGCTGGAGGATCATCCCGGCACCCGCGCCAATCCCGCCACGAAGAAGACGATCTACGCCGGCACGAACGAGGCGGACTGGTACGGCGCGGACACGCTGCAGGCCGCCATCGGGCAGAGCGACAACTTCTTCACGCCGCTGCAGATGGCGAACTACACCGCCACGCTCGCCAACGCCGGCAAGCGCTATCAGGCGACGTTTTTACGGCGCGTGACCTCGTGGGATGAAAACGAACTGCTCTACGCGCACAGACCGACGGTCGCCGGCACGATGGCGATCTCCGACGAGGCGATGAAGACCTGCGTCGAGGGCATGCGCATGGCGGCGCAGCGCGGCACGGCGGCGGCGTATCTGAAGGACTATCCCGTGGCGGTCTGCGCCAAGACCGGCACGGCGCAGCACGGCTCGGGCGGCAGCGACAACGCGTCGTTCGTGTGCTTCGCGCCGGCGGACGATCCCGAGATCGCCATCTGCGTGTACGTGGAAAAGGGCGCGCAGGGCGGCAATCTGGGACAGGTCGCCCGCGCGATGCTGGAGCAGTATTTCTCCGGCGACGATTCGCTGAAGCCCTACGCGCCGGAAAACGCGATCAGATAACAGAGGTATTCCCATGACAGATTTATCGAAGATCCGCAATTTTTCG
>JAFSXP010000138.1 GCA_017443965.1 Oscillospiraceae bacterium | reverse complement strand
TGAGGGGGTGAACGACGCAGTATCGACAATGCGTTAATAACGCTCGACGTACTGCCATGCTCACCCACTCCGTCACGGCTTCGCCGTGCCACCTCTCCCGGAGGGAGAGGTTTTGGTGCGGTGCAAAATCGTTTGCCGGAGGGAGAGGTTTTGGTGCGGTGCAATATCGACGCGATCTCCCCCTCTGAAAAAAATTTTTGTTTCTTGAAAAAAAGTACTTGACATCCGTTTTATCCCATGGTATGATACCCGCGAAAATGAATAGCAAAGGCAAAACCATCGCAAGGTGGCGACGCAAAGCTATAGGGGCTGTCCGAGGGGCAGTCAGCCAGCTGCCGTTTCACGCAATGTAAACGCGTGGATCGGCGGTTTTTATTTCCCGGAAATGCCTGTTACACAATCGTAACACAGGATTTTCCAAAAAAAGGTTGACATCTTCAAGTACACCTGCTAAAATACAAAACAGATAGTGAAAAGCAAACCCACCGCAAGGTGGCGACGCAAAGCTATAGGGGCTGCCGCAGGCAGTCAGCCAGTTGCCGTTTTACGTGATGTAAGCGCGTAGACCGGCACTTTTCTTTTTCGGTTTGATCGGTCCACACTGCCGTTCAAATATGTAAACCGCAAGACGCCAGCGACCTCCGGCAGGCATCGGCCTTGTGAGAGATCGGACCCTCACCCATGTGAGGGAGGATTCCTCTCTGCCGGACTCGGTGAGAGTGTGATCTGTCATCAGGTTCTGCCCGACCGGACGCAAAACGTCTTGCAATCGGCGGACGCGAGGCCCGCGCGCCGCAGCTGTTCCAAAACATCCGGGTCACAAAAATTAAGGAGGAAACACAATGTCTTCTAAAGCTCTTCGTAAGCAGCTTCTCGCTGCCGTCGCGATGGTCATCGTCGCGGCAATCGCTGTCACCAGCTCCACCTTCGCATGGTTCGCTGCCAACACCACCGTCACCGCCCAGGGCATGAGCGTCACCGCTAAGTCGGATGCGTCCTTCCTGCTCATCAAGGCCGGCACGCAGACCGCTGCCGCCGTCCGTACCGGTGCTCTGACTGCTGACAGCGCCACCACCGCTACCGCCGCGCTGTTCCCCGCCGCGCACACCACGGCTGCCGGCGTCGGCTACACTATCGACGACATCGAGGACGACGACACCACCAACATGACCGACTGGTACTTCAAGAACAGCAACGATCCCGCGACCTCCAACGTCGACGTGACCGCCGCGCAGGACATCGCTGTTGCCGATTTCGACAAGTACGTTCTGGCGAACGAGTTCACCATCGCTCTGGCTGACGGCTCCAACGACGTTGAGAACCTGAAGGTCGGCACCTGCACCATCACCGCCACCGGCGATGAGGCCGTGAAGGTCATTGTCGCTACCGACTATGCGTCTGAAGAGTTCAGCGGCGCGGGCGGCTCGGGCACTGTGGTGCTCCGCAACACCGGCCTGACCGACGGCGCGAACGACATCGAGACCGTCCGCATCTACATCTACTGGGATGGCAACGATGCTGACGTCTACACCAACGGCATTGCCGACCTGCTGAGCACGGCCGTCACCGTGACCTTCGTCGCCGACGTCGTGGCTGCGTAATCCACATTACACTGAATACGAAACATGAAACCCTGCCCGCCGTGGTGTGGCACGGCGGGCATATCATAGAAGACGAGGCGACTCGTCTTCTATGATATGCGGGGCGGCAGCCCGGCAGAGGATCCCCGGAATAACGCGAAAGGAGTGAACGCGGTGTCCGGCAAAGAAACCAGCACGCAACTGCGTAAACAATTTATCGTTGCCGTCGCGATGGTCGTCTTGGCGATCGTCGTGGGTACTGCGTCCACGTTCGCATGGTTTGCCTCCGGCACCAACGCCGAGGCGCGCAATATGGCCGTCACCGTGAAGGCGGGCAGTATGTTCCTGCAGATCAAGGGCACGGGCGGCACGGCCGGCACCGGCAGCATCACCGGCGACGGCAACGATTTCGATACCGACGGCGCGGTCGTCATGACCGGCGTCGAACTGCGTCCCTCCGCGCATGAGGCGCTGGCGAACAACGCCGCGATCACCGCGGCGAAGGCAGATCCCGCCACCGACACCGCGAACTGGTATTACCGCTACTCCGGCGATACCGGCACCGCCCACTATAACATGAGCGAAAAATACGCCGTGCCGGTCGCCGACTTCGGAGATTACGTCGCAGCGATCACCTATCAGGTGCGCATCGTCGACGGCACCGAGGTCACGGAGGTCTACGACCTGTACGTGCAGCGCATCACGCTGCCCAACAAGACCGGCATCCGCGCCATCGTGGCGGGCGCCGACCGCTATCAGGAATTCGCCGCCGCAAACGACAACAGCGCGGCCCGCGGCGCAGCCGTGCAGGTCCCAAACGCATCGCCCGTTTCGCTGTCCGACACCGTGACGCCGACGCCGCAGACCGTGACCGTGTATCTCTACGTCGACGGCAACAACGAAAACGTCACAACGCAGAACCTTCTGTCGCTGCTCGGCGACGTGGAACTGTCCATGTACTGCTACGACAACGACACGCTGTAAAAGCACATTGCCATGGAATAAACTCACGTCCGTAAAACGTGAGTTTATTTTATGAAATCCGTAAGTAAGACCGGATCTAAGGAGAACGCCTATGCAATCCGCAAAGAATCTGAGAAGAACTTTCACCGCAGCGATCCTTGCGCTGCTGGTCGCGTTTATGACCGTTGCCGTGGCGACCTTTGCCTGGTACGTTTACAACACCAACGCCCATACCACCAACGTCCACATGGTCGCCGGCGCGGGCGTGTCGCTGCAGATCAGCGACAAGTACGAGGGTCCCTACAGCTCCGCCGCGGTGCTTGACGAGTTCTTCGGCACGCTGAACCCCGTGTCGACCGACAACATCCTGAACGGCTTCCAGAAGGTCATGGGCTTCACCAACGGCAGCGACAACCAGTCGATGCTGGTGGCGAATCTGTTCGGCAAGAGCAGCGACAACGACTTTTATGTGACCACGCTGTACTTCCGCACGAACGGGCAGCCGCAGGACATCTACATCTCGGACATCACGTTCGAGGACAGCGATCCGCGTTCGCCCATTTCGTCCGCGATCCGCGTCGGCTTCGTCGCGCACAAGCCGGGGCAGAATCAGCCGGTCGATCCCGGCCGCTCGTGCATTTTCAGCATCAGCGACAAGAAGAACCCGGAAAAACAGTACAACACCGCGACCGGTCAGGAGGGCTACGTGCTGGACAGCAACCGCACCGACGGCACCACCGTTCCCTTCTCGCCGTATACGAGCGCCAACTACTGCGATTACGACCGTGAGACCGGCGTCACGACGCTGAAGGCGAATTCCGTTCCGCTGTGCCGCGTTGCCGGCAGCGGCAACGGCACGTTCGGCGACCGTGTGCAGGTGGACGTGTACATCTGGCTGGAGGGCTGCGACGAGGACTGCACCGCCAATCTCAGCAACATGACGCTGAAAAACCTCGCGCTTGCCTTCGCCGCCTACGAAGCCAACTGAGGAGTGTCCGTATGACTGCCAGACAACTCAGAATCACCGCGTTTCTCGCCATCGTCTGGGTGATGATCGCGTTCGTGGTGACGACAGCCGCGACCTACGCGTGGTTCACCTTCTCGCCGTACACCAACGTGACGCCGATGGAGGGCACCGTCGTCGGCGGCGGCAGCCTGATGATCTCCGCGGAGCGCGACGGCAAATATGACGTCACGTGCGAGCTGCGTCCGTACGGAAACGGCAGCGTGCTGCAGCCGCTTTCGACCGCCGATCTGCGCTCGTTCTACTCCGCCGGCGCGCAGGACGCCAAGGGCATCACCGTCGGCTACGTTCCGGGCGACCGCGCCGTGAACAGCCAGACGCTGCACGGCATCGTGTACCTGAAAGCCGACGGCAACGCGCAGGACGTTTATTTCGACCGCGAGGGTGTCAGTTTCGGCTCGGATCCGCAGGCGCTTGCCGCCATGCGGCTCGGGCTGCGGATCACCGTCGCGGGCGAAGCATCTACGTATATCTTCCGTCTGGACGAGATGGGCAGCACGTCGGGCGCCGTGTCGCGGCGCACCGTACCGCAGTCCGGCACCGTCGTCGCGTCGATCGACAGCAGCGGCAAGCCGACCTATGTATCCGATCCCGCCCGGTCGATCCTGCCGTTTTTCGCGCCGCGCAGCGGCGAGGACGTCACGCCCGGCGAGGCAAAGCTCTGCACGCTGCAGGACGGCGAGATCGCCGACGTGGAATACTGGCTGTATCTGGAGGGCTGCGACGATCAGTGCATCGACGCGGTCCAGCGGCGCGACGTGGCGCTGCAATTCGCATTTTCCGGCGTGTAAGCCGATAACTAAGTAAGGAGGGGACCGCCATGATGCCGAAACGCGGCTTGAGAGTCGCAGCGTTTATCTCGCTGCTGACGGCTTTGGCATGCCTGTTTTCGCTGACCGCGGCGACCTACGCGTGGTTCACCTCCAACCAGACCGTCTCCACCTCGCGCGTGGACGCGCGTACCGGCGACGCCGACGTGAAGCTGGAGATCAGCAGCTACGGCGGCGCGGCATTCCGCGGCGCGGAAAGCGCGGCGCCGGTGCAGGTCAACAACGCCGACCTTGAGTGGCTCTTCCCCGTCTCCACGGACGATCTGCAGACCTTCGTCTACAATCCTGTCGCCGATCACGGCATGGCGAAGCAGTTCGTGCAGGTGAAAAACGAGTCGTATTTCTATCACGGCCGCGTCTATCTGCGCGCGACCGCGCAGAACGTGTCCCCCGACGCGAAGCTGGCGCTGTACTTCGATCAGAGCGTCACCGCCGGCGGTCTGCTGGCGCAGAGCGACGCGCGCGACCGCGGGCTGCTGCTCAACGCGGCGCGTCTGGGACTGATCTTCGGCGGAAGCTCGCAGCCCCCTGCGATCTTCTACCTCACAGATGAAGAGAACGAAGCCGCCGATCAGGCGCACAACACCGTGCTGAACGGCACGCTCCAGCCGGACGGGAAAGTCCTGACGATGCGCGGAAGCAGCGTGGTCGCCGTTCCCGATCCGTCGAAGCCGCTGTCGGACGCCGCCGTTTCCATCAGCGAAACGGAGACGAAGATCCCCGGTCAGCCGCTTCTGGAGATGGAAGTGAACAAGATCTACCCGGTCGACATCTACTTCTATCTGGAGGGCTGCGATCCCGACTGTTCGGACAGCATCAGTTACGAGGGCGTCAGTCTGCATCTGTCGTTCTTCGGCATCCTGCAGTAAGGAGGGGCGTATGGAAGAAAAGAAAAAGCCGTCTCTCTGGCAAAAATCCTATCTGACTCTCATCCTGGCGCTGCTGGCGCTGATCGGCATCGCCGGCGCCACCGCGGCGTGGTTCTCGCTGGGCGATCACGGCCGCGTCTACAGCATGCAGCTGGACATCACCACCGGCGCCGCGCTGCGCTTTGACACGGTCCAACACGCGGAATTCACCGACTATCAGAAGACGCTGTCGTTTACCGACATCGCCGCCGCCGTGCGGCAGCAGTACGGCTACGACATGCGCACGACGCCGCTGCGTCCCGTCACCACGGCGAACGGCACCACCTTCACCCTGCGCGACGGCACCGTGGTGCAGAGCAACAGCGGTTCTTACTGGGAGATCCCGCTCCATTTCATCGCAAACGAGGATCTCATCGTTCATCTGACGGCGGACAACAGCCTCAACGCGGACGACGGCACGCGCATCTCCTCGTCGCGTCCGACGCTGCCGCGCAGCATGCGGATCAGCTTCGATTCAGGCGATTCCATCGCGGTTTATGACCCCGGAATGGGAGATTCTGCAACAACAAACGGAAAAATTAAAAATTTTGGCTTGCAAACTCCCCCTGTTTCGGTGTATAATCAAAATAGTGTGTTGTTCTCTCTGAAAAAGGATACCGACAAGCTGGTGATCCTGCGCATCTGGATGGAGGGAACAGACGAAGCCTGTACGGACGAACTGAAGAACGCCGACTTCCGCATCCAGCTTCGTTTTGACGGCACCGACGAAAACGGCGGCCGCCTGGACGGAAGGAGAGGCAGACCGGAACAGTGACCGTACGGCAGTCTAATACGATCGCGAGGAGTTACTGATGAAAACAGTGAAGAAAATCATTTCGATCATCCTGTCCGTGCTGCTCTGGGTGGTCATCCTGATCGCGGCGTTGTTCGCATTCACGACGCTCGCCACCAGGGATAACACCCGCGTTTCCAACGTGCTCGGCTATACGCCGATGGTCGTCCAGACCGAATCCATGGCGCCGACGTTCAACGCCGAGGATCTCATCATCATCAAGCAGTGCGATCCCGCCACGCTGCAGGTCGGCGACATCATCACGTTCCACACCATCATCCAGAACGAGTATGCGCTGAACACGCACCGTATCGTCTCCATCGACGTGGTCAACGGCGCAAGGAGCTATACCACCAAGGGTGATAACAACCTGATCGAAGACCCGCATATCGTCGGCGACGGCGATATCGTGGGCAAGTACATCACGCATCTGCCCAAGTTCGGCAAGGTCATCAACTTCCTGTCCAGCAGCGTCGGCTTCCTGCTGGTCATCGTGCTGCCGATGCTGGCGTTCTTCATCTATCAGATCTACCACCTGATCACCGTCAGCGTCCGTCTGAAGAAGGCCGTCGCTGCCGAGGCAGCCGAGGAGTCCGCGTCCGAGGACGCCTCCAAGGCGGAGGCCGCGCAGGCAGAGGCGGAAGCCGCAAAGGCGGAGGCACAACGCCTGAAGGAAGAGCTCGAACAGCTGCGCGCCGCCCAGAAGCCTGCAGAGGAAAGCACCGAGTCGTAACGTGCTGCGGCAGTTTCGGCGGCCGCTGCGGGCATCCGTGCCAAGCAAGACCTGAAACAGCCAAAGATGCAGGGGACACAACAGGCAGCTGCTACGCCGTTTGTCTACCTGCATCTTTCTGTGTAAACCCTTGGAAGAAAGGATCGCAAGTCTATGAGCGAATTTTTGAAGCTTGCATACGAACTGATCGCGCGCGTGGTCTATAATCTGACTGACTGGATCGTCGCGCTGGTGAACGGCTTCATCCGCCTGTTCATCACCGGCTGGGAGGAGTATATCGAGATCGTCAGCTCCTACTGGTCCGGCTTCAATCTGCTGGGCAAACTCCTGACGGTCCTGCTTTGCCTCATTCTGATCGCGATCCCCGCCGGACTGATCTATCTGCTGGTGCGGCGGATCGTGCTGCGCGTCCAGCTGAAGTCCACCAAGGAAAACAACTCCACGCTCTACCGTGAGATCGGGCGTCTGAACCGTCAGGTCCTCGACCTGATGGAGGAAAAGAACAAGATCCTCGCGCTGAAGGTCAACGCCGTCAGCGGCAGTCCGGTCGATCCCACCTACGCGGGCACGACCGCCCTGCTGACCGAGGAGGGCGCTCCCGTCGGCAAGACCGCCGTGCTGGAAGGCGCGGTCGCCGATTCGATCCCCGTGCCCGGCGGCGTCGGAGGCGGCGGCAATGTGGTCGTCGTCGCAGGCGCTCCCGCAGGCGTTGCCGCGGGACCCGTCGATCCCCTCTCCGCGTCGGCTGCGGGCGCAGCCATGCCGATCCCGGGCGCCGTCATGGGCGGCGGTATCGGCGGCGGCATCGGCGAGGGCGCGATCGCG
>JAFSXP010000137.1 GCA_017443965.1 Oscillospiraceae bacterium | reverse complement strand
CTCGGTGTGCCGGATATGCGGCTGCCGATCCAATTTGCGCTGACCTATCCTGCACGGTCACCGTCGCCGTCCGCGCCGCTGGATCTGCTTTCCTGCGGCGAGCTGTCGTTTTCCGCACCGGATCTCGATGCGTTCCCGGCGCTGCGTCTTGCGATGGACGCGGCAAAGACCGGCGGCACGGCGTGCCCGATCCTGAACGGCGCGAACGAAGCGGCTGTGGCGCTTTATCTGCAGGACCGCATCGGCTTTTACGACATATCCGACAGCGTTGCCTATGCGCTGGACCGGCTCGGCAGTTCGCCGACAAACGACTTGGATACGATCCTGGACGCGGACCGCCGCGCAAGGGAAGCGGTCGCTTCTTATTTTTCTGACAGGTGATGTAGAATTGCTGCTGTATATCGTATTGGCGATCCTGCTGTTCGGCTTGCTGCTTGTCGCGCATGAGACCGGGCATTTTCTTGCCGCCAAGTCGGTCGGTATCCGTGTCAATGAGTTCTCAATTTTTTTGGGACCTGCGATCTGGCAGCGGACAAAAGGGGAGACGACGTACTCGCTGCGCTGCATCCCGTTCGGGGCGTACTGCGCCATGGAGGGCGAGAACGGCGACAGTGACGATCCGCGCTCATTCACTGCGGCAAAGCCGCTTCATCGGCTGCTGGTTTTGATCGCCGGTTCGGCTGCGAATTTTTTGCTGGGATTTTTGATCCTTGTGCTGCTTTACAGCTTTCAGGCGGGTATCGCGACGCCGCGGATCAGCGGCTTTTATGAGGGCAGTACGGTGCCGCAGGAGACCGGTCTGCAAATCGGCGACACGCTGCACAGCATCGACGGCGAACGCGTGTATCTCTACAACGACGTTGCGATACTGCTGTCGCGCAATCCGACGGGTGTATACGATCTGACCGTGCGTCGTGACGGCGCACTTGTTGCGCTTGACGATGTGCCGCTCACTCTGCGCGAGTATACGGTCAACGGCGAGACGGTCACAAAATACGGCGTCGTCTTTTCCGTTGATAAAACGACGGCGCCGCGTGTGATCGCGGCGGCGTGGCATAACGCGCTCGATTTTGCACGGCTTGTGCGGCTCAGCTTGCAGGACCTGATCCACGGTCTTGTCGGCGTCGGCGATCTGTCGGGACCGATTGGCATCGTGTCGGCAATGGCGCAGTCCGGAACGGCGGCGAAGACCACCTCGGGCGGCGTGATGAACGTCGCGTATTTTGCATCGTTTCTTGCCGTCAATCTGGCGGTGATGAACATGCTTCCGCTGCCGGCGCTCGATGGTGGACGCGTGTTTTTCCTGCTTGTCACATGGGCAGCGGAAACGGTGCTTCGCCGCAAGATCGATCCCAAATACGAATCGTTCATCCACGCGGCGGGCTTGCTCCTGCTTCTTGCGTTTCTGGCGTTTATCACGCTGAAGGATATTCTGAGACTGATCGGATAGAGGACAGTACCATGACCAGACAGATCACAGTAGGCAATGTGAAGATCGGCGGCGGCGCGCCCGTCTCCGTACAATCGATGCTGAATACGAAGACGACTGATGTTGAGGCTTGTCTTGCACAGATCGAGGCGCTGCGCGCGGCGGGCTGTGATATCGTGCGCCTTGCCGTGCCGGACGAGGACGCCGCGAAGTCGTTTTCCCTGATCGCGGCGCATTCGCCGCTGCCGCTTGTGGCGGATATCCACTTCGACTACAAGCTTGCGATCGCCGCCGCGGAGGGCTACGCGGCGAAGATCCGCATCAACCCCGGCAATATCGGCTGTGAAAAGCGCGTCCGCGCGGTCGTGGACGCGTGTAAAGCGGCGGGCATCCCGATCCGCATCGGTGTGAACGGCGGCTCGCTGGAAAAGCATCTTTTGGACAAGTACGGCAGTCCCACGGCTGATGCGCTCGTGGAAAGCGCTTTCGGGCATATCGCGCTTCTGGAAAAATATGGGTTTTATGACATCTGCGTTTCCATGAAATCCAGCAGCGTGCCCACAATGATGCAGGCGTACAGGACGTTCTCCAAGCGGTCGGATTATCCGCTGCACGTCGGCGTGACGGAGACCGGCACGGAGTACATGGGAACGATCAAGTCCGCGATGGGGATCGGCGGCCTTCTCTGCATGGGGATCGGCGATACGATCCGCGTGTCGCTGACGGCGGACCCCGTGCGCGAGGTCTACGCCGCGAACGCGATCCTCAAGGCGGCGGGACTGCGAAACCGCGGCGTGAATATCATCTCCTGTCCGACATGCGGCAGAACGAAGATCGACCTTATAGGTCTTGCCTCGCGTGTCGAGGGGGCGCTTCGGGACTGTGAAAAGCCGTTGACCGTCGCTGTGATGGGCTGCGTCGTGAACGGTCCCGGCGAGGCGCGGGAAGCGGACGTCGGGATCGCCGGCGGAGAGGACTGCGGCGTGATCTTTGTCCGCGGGGAACTGAGAGAAAAAGTACCGTATGAGCAACTTCTTCCGGCGCTGCTTCGGTACATAGAAGAGCTTTGAAAACAACATGGGTAAAAATGTCAGTTTACTGAATATGTTTACCGCGTATCACCCGCCTGAGGAGATCGCGGAGCTGCTTGAGGACACCGTGGTGACGGATGCGGACCTGGACGTTGCGCATCGCCGAGCGACGGTGCATTTGACGTGCGACCACTGCATTTCCGTGCAGCAGCTTGAGGAGATCGAATCGTCGATCGCGCAGCTGTATGACATCCGGAAGCTCATCATCGTGCCGGTCTATCCCGCCGAACGGCTTACCGACTATGATTTCAAAGAGCTGCAGAATGAACTGATCTGCAACTACTCACCGGCGATCGCGATCCTTGCGGGATGCCGATGGGAGGTCGACGAAAAATCCATCAAGCTGCATCTTCGCGCGAACGGCGTCGACGAGATCACGCCGTACCTGCGCCGTGCGGAGGACCTGCTGTTTGCCCGCTTCGGCGTGCGAAAAAAGATCGACGTCGTGCCGGGCAGCACCGCCGAGGGCGACGAGCTGGCGGATGAACTGCGCCGCCTGCGGCAGGACGCCATCCGCGAGCTGCCTGCCGTCAACTTTGAGGGCAAGGAGGCGCCGAAGCCCGCCGACGCGCCGATCTTCGGCAAGAAGTTTTCGGGCAAACCGTCGCCGATGAATGAGATCGATGAGGACGCCGCAAAGACGATCGTCGAGGGTGAAGTGTTCGCAGTTGATCACAGAGAGATGAAAAAGGGCAACGCGTACGTGATCTCGTTTGACGTCACGGACTACACGGGCAGCGTCCGCGTCAATCAGTATATGCCTGCCGACCGCGCCAAGCCGATCCTCAGCGGTATCAAGATCGGCATGTGGGTGCGGATCCTGGGGCAAATGGCATATGACAGCTTTGCGGACGATATGGTCCTGCGCCCGACGGCGATCATCAAAGCCGACCGACCGCAGCGTTCGGACAACGCCGAAGGTCGCCGCGTAGAGCTGCACCTGCACACCAATATGTCCGCCATGGATGCGCTGACGGATACAAAGTCTGTCGTGAAGCAGGCGGCGAAATGGGGGCATCCCGCGATCGCGATCACGGATCACGGCGTGGCGCAGTCGTTCCCGGACGCGATGCACGCCGCGGAGGGCGCGATCGTCGCCGGTACCGATCAGCCGATCAAGATCCTGTACGGCTGCGAGGCGTACTACTATGACGACTCCAAAGACGTCCCGCTCGACAGCGAGATCGTGGCATTCGATCTGGAGACGACCGGTCTTTCGCCGGATAAGGAGACGATCATCGAGATCGGCGCGGCGATCTTCAAAAACGGGAAAGTGCTGGCGGAGTACAGTCAACTGATCGACCCGCAGCGTCCGCTCGATCCGAAGATCGTCGAGCTGACGGGCATCCGCGACGATATGCTGCGCGGAAAGCCGACGATCGATCAGGTGCTGCCGGAGTTTCTGGCGTTCTGCGGCGACCGTCCGCTCGCGGCGCACAACGCGAGCTTTGACGTCGGCTTTCTCAAGGCGGAATGCGACCGTCTGGGGATCCGCTGCGAACCGGTCTTTCTCGATTCGCTGGATCTTGCAAAGATGCTGCTGCCGCATCTGCATCAGTACAAGCTCAACATCGTCGCGGACGAGCTGAAGCTTCCGGAATTTCATCATCACCGTGCGCTTGACGACGCGAAGACGGTCGGGTATATGCTTGAAAAGTTTGCAGGTCTCCTCCGCGCGAACGGCAGCGAGCAGTTCCCGCTCGGTACGGAGCGCCGCAGAGACGGAAAACGCGGCGCTTCAAAGACGTATCACATGATCCTGCTTGCCAAGAATCAGATCGGTCTGCGCAATCTGTACCGTCTGATCTCCTATGCGCATCTCAAGCACTTTTACCGTGTGCCGCGCATCCCGCGCTCGGAGCTCATTCGCTACCGTGAGGGACTGATCGTCGGCTCGGCGTGCGAAGCGGGTGAGCTTTTTACCGCCGTGACGGCAGGCGCATCCGAGGAGGCGCTGCGGCATATCGCGTCGTTCTACGACTATCTGGAGATCCAGCCGATCTCCAACAACCGCTTTATGATCGAAGAGGGGATCGCCGCGTCCGATGATGACCTGCGGACGTTCAATCGTACGGTCGTGAAGCTCGGCGAAGCGCTGGGGAAACCCGTCGTCGCGACCTGCGACGTGCATTTCCAGGAGCCGCAGGACGAGATCTACCGCAATATCCTGCTAGCGACGAAGGGCATGGGCGGCGACCGGCCTCTGCCGCTGTATTTCCGCACGACGGAAGAGATGCTCGAAGAGTTCTCCTATCTCGGTGAGGAGAAGGCGCGCGAGGTCGTCATCACGAATACGCAGTTGATCGCCGATATGTGCGAAACGCTGCGTCCCGTACCGCGCAAGCTGTTTGCGCCGAAGATCGAAAACTCCGCCGTGGATCTGCAGCGGCTTGTCTACGGAAAGCTGCATGAGCTGTACGGCGACGAGCCGCCGGAGCTGATACAAAGGCGCGTCGATACGGAGATGCACGATATCATCTCGTGTCACTACGACGTGATCTATATGTCGGCGCAGAAGCTGGTCAAGAACTCGATGGATAACGGCTATATCGTCGGCTCGCGTGGTTCGGTCGGTTCGTCGATCGTGGCGTATCTCGCGGGCATCACGGAGGTCAACTCGTTCCCGCCGCACTACCGCTGCCCGAAGTGCAAGCACACGACGTTCGATGTGCCTGAAGGCTGCGCGTGCGGTCCCGATCTGCCGGACGCCGTCTGTCCGGTCTGCGGAACGGCATACGCCAAGGAGGGCTTCAACATCCCGTTTGAGACGTTCCTCGGTTTCGGCGGAGACAAGGTGCCGGATATCGACCTCAATTTCTCGGGCGAGTATCAGGCGCAGGCGCATGCATACTGTGTGCAGATGTTCGGCAAGGAGTATGTGTTCCGCGCCGGTACGATCAGCAAGGTCGCGGACAAGACTGCCTACGGCTATGTCAAAAAGTACATGGAGGAGCACGG
>JAFSXP010000136.1 GCA_017443965.1 Oscillospiraceae bacterium | reverse complement strand
GTTTCCAGATGGTTGCCGTAGGCGACGATGACGTGCTGCCCGCTGACCTGCTGCGCGAACTCCTCGACCGTGCAGCTGTCGGGGAAGACCTCCAGCGAGCAAAGCTGCGGCGCGGGATCGTCCCAGCCGAACTCCTCCCACGCGGGAGGCGTCTTCGCCTCGCCGGTGTAGCAGTGGACGCAGTACTTGCCCTTCTTGTAGACCAGACGCACGCAGGTGACGTAGCCGGTCTTGACCTTCGACACGTTCAGAAGCGACGAATCCAGCAGGCCGAACGCCGCCGGCAGCACCTTGACGTCGCCGTCGGTCGCGCTCTTGGTGATGAAATCGGGTACGCCGATCAGCACGCTCTTCTCGAAGAACTCGTAGTACTCCAGATACGGCACGATCTGCCCGGTGGCATAGTGCATCATCAGTTGCGTCACGCCGCCCATGATGTCGTTTTCGGGGATGGTCAGCACGCCGTAGTAGTGCTCCAGCAGCATGAACACCATTGCCGGCGGGAAGCCGCAGAGCTTCTTCATGCCGTCCACGTCGATCAGCGAGATCGCCTCCCAGCCGCGCTCCTCGATCTTCATGCCGACGGCGAGCGCGTACTTGACGCCCTTTTCGATGACGCCGTCGTCGCACGGCTTCTGGAATTTCCAGTTCTCCTTGACGAATTTCACGCCCTCGGCGACCTTCGCGGGATCGAGCTTTTCAAGGTTCTGCACCATTTCGAGCATCTCGAACGGCTCGACCTCGACGCCGATCTGCCCGCGCATGGAGTTGCCCTCGAACTGCGTGCCGTAGAGCAGCATATCGCGGTAGCCCATGGTGCCCATGCGCGCGTCGCGCAGGCACTTGACGGTATGGGCGGCGCTGATGAACGACGCCAGCTTCTCGACGGGCGCGGGCTTGTCCATGACGCTGTAGACGAACTTGAACTTATAGTCCAGCGCCTCGAACGCCGGGCGGATCGCGGTAGAGCCTGCCTGGTCGGCGGTGGTGACGATGTGGCCGCGGTCGTGCCAGCCGCACATGCTCCACAGCAGGATGGGCAGGTGACGGAACTTGTCCGTGACGCGCACGACGGCGTGCGTCGGAATCCAGCCCTCGACGCAGACGATCAGGCAGCAGATGTCCTGCCCCTGCAGCTTTGCGATGGCGGCGTCCGCCGTCTTGTACTCAGGATCGTCGATGACGAGCCCGCCGTCAAGGAACTTCGCGTCGATGGCGCTGAGAATTTCCAGCGCCTGATCGTGCTTGAGGTTGAGACGCTCGATGGGGGTGTTGACCTCGCCGAAGCCGATAAAGCCAACCAGTTTTTCCTTTTTCATGTGCAACTCCTTCCGGCGCAGCGCGCCAAATTATTTACCACTTGACCGTTGCGTTCTTTTCTTCGCCGTATTCGATCGCGTCGCAGTCATGCGTCATCGCGTCCATCGCGGCGCAGTATTCCTCCTTCGTCTTGTAGAGCGGCTTGAATTCCGCGACGATCTTCTTCGCGCGTTCGGCGCCGTTTTCCAGCAGCATCCGGATGAACACCATCTGCACCTTCGCCGCGTCGACGCAAAGCGCCTCGGTGTCGCTGACGTCGAAATTCGCGCCGTGCGACGAGCCGGTCGCGCCGCTGATATGCATATATGCCGTCGGGAACAGCATGGAGAGATCGCCGATGTCGCTGCTGCCGGTGCCCCATTTCGTGCCGAGCACGGCGCTGCCCTCGCCGAGGGCGATATTCGCCGCGTCCATGGCGATCTGTGTCATCTCCATGTCGTTGTGGCGCGGCAGATAACCGGGACGGTCGCAGATCGTCACGTTCGCGCCGAGCGACAGCGCAGCGCCCGCCGCCGCGCGGTTGACGCGGTCGTTCGCCGCCATGATCGCCTCGACCGAGGCGCCGCGGACGTAACTTTCCACCGTGACCTCCTCGGGGATCGCGTTGACCACGGTGCCGCCCTTCGTGATGATCGGGTGGACGCGGATGTGATCGTCGTCCTTGAACGTCTCGCGCAGAGAGTTGATCGCGCCCAGCGCCTGCGTCGCCGCGTACAGCGCGTTGATGCCCTTCGTCGGTCCCGCCGCGTGGACGGAGCGCCCCTTGAACGTCAGTTCCTTGATGAGAAAACCGTTCTGCCCGGGACTTGCGCCGACGCGGTTTTTGATGCCGCTGCTCGAGTGGATCATCGTGTCCAGATCGACGCCGTCCATCATGCCGCGCGCAACGAATTCCTGCTTGCCGCCGAAATAGCGGATCGTGCCTTTTTTACGCAGCTCCTCGCGCCACGCGATCTCGATCGCCTCCTCGGCGGGGACCTCCATCAGGCGGATCTTGCCGGAAAGCCCGTCCAGCGCGCCCGGCTCCTTGAGCGCGGCGGCGACGCCCAGCACCTGCGCCGACTGGCAGCAGTGCCCGCAGGCGTGGACCGCCTTCGTCTCGGGATCGCATTCGGGATGCGTCGCCACGCAGAGCGCGTCCAGCTCCGCCATCACGAGCAGCGTCGGACCGGGTCTGCCGGTGTCGATCTCCGTGTAGAAGCCGGGGATGTCGCCCGCCTCGACGAGGGTATAGCCGAGTTTTTCATACTCCGCCTTCAGATAGGCGTGGCTCTTCCACTCCTTGTAGCCGGTCTCCGGATGCTTCCAGAGATAATCCCACGCGCGGTTGATGAGCTCGCGCTGCTTGTCCGCCAATGCGATGGCGTTCTGATACTTGTTTTCCATCCTTCTTGCCTCCGTAATATGATATCAGCCCCAGAGCTTTTCGGGGTATACGCCCTCCGCCTTCAGCTTGGCGATGGCGGCTTTCACGTCCGGCAGATCCTCCGGATACGTCACGCCGAACCAGCTGTCCTTCGTGTGCAGCACGCGCACGGTCGCGTCTCCGCTGCCGATCTGCGCGTCCACCACGGTCGGCAGCGCGAATTCGCACTTTTCGGGATTGATCGGCAGATTTTCCGTCAAAAACGCGGGGAAGTCGCGGTTCAGCCGGTCGAGGATGCCCTTGCGGAAGCCCCAGAAGTTCATGCTGACGGGCGTATCGCCGGACAGCGGGACGAACGTCTCGCCGTCCTCGGTATAGGCGGCGTCCGCACCGCGCTTGAAGATCTTCGTCCGCTCGGTCACGCTGCGCAGCAGCCCGTCTTCGATCTCGCACACGCCGCGTGACACGCTGCCGTTTTCCGACACGGTGTTTTTGAGCGGGAACGCCACCATCGCATAGCAATTCGCGGGCAGGTCCTGCACCAGAAAATCATAGATCGAGGCGTACGCGCTCTTGCCGTAGAAATCGTCGGAATTGATCACGGCGAACGGTCCGTCCACCTTGCCTGTCAGGCAGGCGACGGCGTGACCGGTGCCCCACGGCTTGACGCGCCCCTCGGGCACGGTGAAGCCCTCGGGCAGCACGTCGAGCTGCTGGTAGACGTAGGTCACGTCGAAAAAGCGCTCCATGCGCTTTCCGATCTTCTCCTTGAATTCCTCTTCGATCTCGTGCTTGATGATGAACGCGACCTTGCGGAATCCGGCGCGGTACGCGTCATACAGGGAAAAGTCGATGATCATGTGTCCCTGCCCGTCGATCGGCGTGATCTGCTTCAGACCGCCGAAGCGGCTGCCCATACCGGCGGCGAGGATCACAAGCGTGGGTTCGTTCATGTCGTTCCTACCTCCGCGTTTGCATCAGTTTTATGATCTAAAGTCCATTTTATCCCAAAACGCGCGGAAATGCAATCCCACTTTCCGATATTGCCTTGACCGCGTTTCGGGAGATATGGTATAATATCCCGGTAATGTAAAAAGGGAGGTATCGGCATGACGGAGGCGTTTCTGAAACGGTTTTCCCTCACGGCGTCGTGCTACGACATGGCGCTGGAGGCGTCGCGCTTCGGCGAGGAGATGCAGCGCGGTCTGGCGGGCGAAAAAAGCTCGCTGTTTATGATCCCGACGTTCCTCAGCCCCGAGGCGGGGCAGATCGCCGATCAGACGGTCATCGTGTTGGATGCCGGCGGCACCAATCTGCGCGTGGGCAGGGTGACGTTCCGCGGCGGCGCGGTCGCGGACGCGGAATTTGAGAAATGCCCGCTGCCCGGCACGGAGCGGGAGCTGACGTGCGACGAATTCTTCGACGCGGTCGCGGAAAAGCTGGCGCCGTATCTGGACTGCGGCGATAAGATCGGCTTCTGCTTTTCCTACGCGGCGCAGTGCATGGAAAACGGCGACGCCGCGCTCGTGGCGTTCTGCAAGGAGGTCAAGGTCACCGGCGCGGAGGGCGTACACATCTGCAAGGCACTGAAAGAGGCGATCCGCCGCCGCGGCGTGAAGAAAGAATTCCGCTTCGTGCAGCTCAACGACACGGTCGCCTCGCAGCTGGGCGGCATGTCGCAGTCCGACCGGTCGCTGTACGGCAATTACATCGGCTTCATCCTCGGCACGGGGCTGAACGCCTGCTACACGGAAAAGACCGGGAACATCACCAAATACCGCGGCACGCTGTACCGCGCGCCCGAGATGATCGTCAACATGGAGGCGGGCTGCTACGCAGGCTTCGCGAAGGGTGAGATCGACCGGCGCATCGATTGCGCGTCCGCGATCCCCGGCGACCATCAGGCGGAGAAGATGATGTCCGGCGCATATTTGGGCAAGATCCTGTGCGAGGCGCTGCGCGAGGCGCACAGGGAGGGACTGTTCGCGAGCGCGATCCCCGACGGTGTGAGCGAGATCTTCATGCCCGACGTCAACAAATTCCTCGCGGGCGATAAGAGCATGCTCGATACGCTGCGGATGGACAGAAGCGACATTTCGCTTTGCCGCGCGGTCATCGAAGCGCTCTACGGCAGGACGGCGCGGCTGATGGCGAGCATCTTCACCGCCGTCGCGCTGCACACCGCGCCGGAGAAGAAAGAGCTCTGCGTCGTGCTGGAGGGCTCGACGTATCAGAAATCGCCGCTTTTGCAGGAAAAGCTGGCGGCGGAGCTGGAGACGGCGGAAAAGCTCAGCGGCTGCCGCTTCACGGTCATGCAGGCAAAGGATCCGACGATCAGCGGTTCGGCTTACGCCGCCGTTTCAAATTGAAAAGGAGAAAAAAACAATGGCACTGAAACTGAACACCAAATACGCAGAGGGCTTTGTGACGAAGGCGCAGGAGACGGCGCTTCTGGCGGAGGCGAAGACCGCCGCCGCGAAGCTCGACGCCGGCGACTGCCTCGGCAACGATTTCATCGGCTGGCGCACGCTGCCCACGACGTACGATAAAGAGGAATTCACCCGCATCAAGGCGGCGGCGAAACGCATCCGCGAGACCAGTCAGGTGCTGGTCGTCATCGGCATCGGCGGCAGCTATCTCGGCGCGAGAGCCGCCATCGAATTTCTCGGCGGCAGATTTTACAACGACTTTGCCGATCTGAAGGTCTATTTCGTCGGCAATTCCATCAGCCCGGAGGAGCTCAGCGCCGTGCTGCGCCTGTGCGAGGGCAAGGACGTCAGCGTGAACGTCATCTCCAAATCCGGCACCACCACCGAGCCGGCGATCGCGTTCCGCGTGTTCAAGAAGTACATGGAGACCCGCTACGGCAAGGCGGAGGCGGCGAAGCGCATCTACGCCACCACCGATAAAGCGCGCGGCACGCTGAAGGAGCTTTCCACGCGCGAGGGCTATGAGACGTTCGTCGTGCCCGACGACGTCGGCGGACGCTACAGCGTGCTGACGGCGGTCGGTCTGCTGCCGATCGCGGCGGCGGGCTTCGACATCGACAGGCTGATGCAGGGCGCGCAGGCGGGACAGAAAAAGTTCGACGCGGCGGACGAAAACGACTCCAACCGCTACGCCGCCATCCGCAACGCGCTGTACCGCGGCGGCAAGAAGACCGAGCTCTACGTGTCGTTCGACCCCGCGTTCACGATGTTCAACGAGTGGCTCAAGCAGCTCTACGGCGAGAGCGAGGGCAAGGACGGCAAGGGCATCTTTCCCGCGTCCGTGATCTTCTCCACCGACCTGCACTCGATGGGACAGTACATCCAGGACGGCGAGCGTACGGTGTACGAGACGTTCGTCTCGTTCGGCACGGCGCGCGACGACGTGACGGTCGAAAAGACCGCCGAGGACTTCGACGGGCTGAACTATCTGGCGGGCAAGACGCTGTCGCAGGTCAACGCCACCGCCATGCAGGCGACGATCCTTGCCCATGTGGACGGCGGCGTGCCGTGCATGGTGCTGGAACTGGACGCCATGGACGAGGAAAACCTCGGCGAACTGATCTATTTCTTCGAACATTCCTGCGCCGTCTCCGGCGCGCTGCTGGGCGTCAACCCGTTCAACCAGCCGGGCGTCGAGGCGTACAAGAAGAACATGTTCCGGCTGCTCGGCAAGCCGGGGTATTGAGATGTCGGGCGCAATGACGGCCGCCGCGTGGCGGGAAAAACTGCCCGGGGAGCGCGTTGCGTCCCTGCTGGCAGGCTATGAAAAGACGTTCGGCGCGGCGGAGGAGCTTTCGCTCTTTTCCGCGCCGGGCAGGACGGAGATCGGCGGCAACCACACCGACCACCAGCACGGGCGCGTGCTGGCGGCGGCGGTCGGGCTGGACATGCTGGCGGCAGTCGGTGAAAACGGCGAGAACGTCATCCGCGTGCAGTCCGAAGGCTACCGCATGTGCACCGTGGAGCTGGACGATCTCACCGTCCGCGAGCGGGAAAAGAACACCACGCTCGCGCTGATCCGCGGCGTCGCGGCAAAGTTCCGCGAAATGGGCGCGCAGGTGCGCGGCTTCAACGCCTACGTCGTCTCCGACGTGCTGCGCGGCAGCGGACTTTCCTCGTCCGCGGCGTTTGAGGTGCTGACGGGTGTGATCGTGAACGAGCTGTCGTTCGGCGGAAAAGCCACGCCCGTACAGATCGCGCAGATCGGGCAGTACGCCGAAAACGTCTATTTCGGCAAGCCCAGCGGTCTGATGGATCAGATGGCGTCGTCGGTCGGCAATCTCGTCGCCATCGACTTTGCCGATCCGCAAAAGCCGGTCGTGGAGCGGGTGGAATTCGACTTCGCCGCCACGGGGCACAGCCTTTGTATCCTCGACTGCGGCGCGGATCACGCTGACCTGACCGACGAATACGCCGCCATCCCGAACGAGCTGAAGGTCATCTGCGCGCACTTCGGCAAGATCGTGCTGCGCGACGTGCCGGAGGCGGATTTCTACCGCGAGCTGCCCGCGCTGCGCAAGCTCGCGGGGGATCGCGCCGTGCTGCGCGCGATCCACTTCTACGGCGACAATGCCCGCGTCCCGCGGCAGGTCGACGCGCTGAAGCACGGCGATTTCGATGCGTTTTTAAGCCTGGTGCGCGAATCGGGACGGTCGTCGTGGATGTATCTGCAAAACGTGATCCCCGCGGGGTATAAGACGCATCAGGACATGGCGCTGACGCTGGCGCTTTGCGACAGACTGCTCGGCGACCGCGGCGCTTTTCGCGTGCACGGCGGCGGCTTTGCCGGTACGGTGCAGGCGTTCGTGCCGAATGATATGCTGGCGGCTTTCCGCGCGGAGACCGAGCGCGTGCTCGGCGCGGGGAGCTGTCATGTGCTTGCCATCCGGCAGGCGGGAGGTGTGCGGCTGTGACCGATCTGTATCTGAAAAGTCTCGTCGAATACGCGCTGCAAAAAGGACCCATCACGGCGGACGACCGCACGTTCGTGCGGAACCGTCTGCTGGAGATCATGCAACTCGACAGTTACGAAGAGCCGCAGGAGGCGCCGATCTGCGACCTCGAGGCGATCCTGAAGGGGCTGCTCGACGACGCGGTCTCGCGCGGGCTGATCGAGGATACCGTCACTGACCGCGACCTGTTCGACACGAAGCTGATGGGCGCGCTGACGCCGTATCCGCACGAGGTGCGCCGCACGTTTGCGGAAAAATACGCCGTCAGCCCCGAAACGGCGACCGAGTATTATTACAAATTCAGCCGCGACACCGACTATATCCGCACCTACCGCATTGTAAAAGACGTGCGCTGGAAATACGCCTCGCCCTACGGCGAAATGGATATCACGATCAACCTCTCCAAGCCGGAGAAGGACCCCAAGGAGGTCGCGGCGGCAAAGCTGCTGCCGCAGACCGGCTATCCCAAGTGTCTTCTGTGCATGGAGAACGAGGGCTACGCCGGCAGGCGCAACCATCCGACGCGGCAGAATCACCGCGTCCTGCCGATCACCATCGCGGGCGAGGACTGGTTCTGGCAGTATTCGCCGTATGTCTATTACAATGAACATTGCATCGTCTTCAACGGCAGGCATGTCCCGATGACGATCGACCGCAGCGTGTTTTATAAACTTTTGGACTTCGTGCGGCAGTTCCCGCACTACTTCATCGGCTCGAACGGCGATCTGCCCATCGTCGGCGGCAGCATCCTGACGCACGAGCATTTCCAGGGCGGCGGCTACACGTTCGCCATGGCGCGGGCGCCGATCGAGACGAAACTGACGTTTGACGGTTTTTCCGACGTGGACGCCGGCATCGTTTGCTGGCCGATGAGCGTGCTGCGCATCGCGGGCGAAAATTCCGACCGCGTGGCGGAGCTTGCCGATCACATCCTGACCGCGTGGCGCGCCTACACGGACGAAAGCGCGTTCATTTTCGCCGAGACGGACGGTGAGCGCCACAGCACCATCACGCCGATCGCGCGGATGCGGGATGGAAAATACGAACTGGATCTCGTGCTGCGCAACAACATCACCACGCCCGAGCATCCGATGGGCGTCTATCATCCGCACGCTGAACTGCACCACATCAAGCGCGAAAATATCGGGCTGATCGAGGTCATGGGCCTTGCGGTGCTGCCGTCGCGGCTCAAGGCGGAACTTGCCGCCGTGCGCGAAACGGTGCTTTCGCACGGCGATCTTCGCGCGTCGGAGGGTACGGCGAAGCACGCCGACTGGATGGAAGAGGTGCTGTCGCGCCGCACCGTGACGGAGGAGAATATCGACGCCGTGATCCGCGAGGAGGTCGGCGCCGTGTTCGCAAAATGCCTGGAGCACGCCGGCGTCTTCCGGCGTGACGCCGACGGCAAGGCGGCGTTTTTGCGCTTCGCCGCGTTCGCCGGCGGAAAGGAGTAAAACATGGAAAAAGAATTTGCGCGCTGGCTCGCCCACGCCGAGGGCGATCTCAAAAAGGAACTGCAGGCGGTCGAGGGCGACCGCGCGGAGATCGCGCGGCGCTTCGGCGTGAAGCAGACGTTCGGCACGGCGGGCATCCGCTGCGTCATGGGCGCGGGCAGCAGCCTGCTCAACGATTACACCGTCCGCCGTGTGGCGCGGGGGCTTGCGGCGTATCTGCTCGGCAGCGATCTGCCGCGCACCTGCGCCATCGGCTATGACTGCCGCGTCAATTCGCAGCGGTTTGCCGCGATCTGCGCGCAGGCGCTTGCGGCGGAGGGCGTCAAGGTGTACCTCTACGACCGGCTCTGTCCCACACCGATGCTGTCGTTTGCCGTGCGGCATCTCGGCTGCGGCGCGGGCATCGTCGTCTCCGCCAGCCACAACAGCAAGGAGTATAACGGCATCAAGTGCTACGGCCCCGACGGCTGCCAGATGACCGAGATCCCCGCGGCGAAGGTCAGCGAGGAGATTGAAAAACTCGACTATTTCACGCCGGACAAGGCGTCCTTTGACAGCCTGCTTGCCGCCGGGACGATCGAATATATCGGCGAAAGCGTCTGGCAGGCGTATTACGACCGCATCGCAAAAGAGTGCATCGAGCCGCAACTTGTCAAAGAGGCGGGGCTGCGCGTGGTCTATTCACCGCTTTGCGGCGCGGGCGGCGAGCCGGTGCGCCATGTGCTCGGGCTGCTCGGCGCGCAGGTGTATACGCCGGAGAGCCAGCTTGCCCCGTCGGGCGAGTTTGCCACCTGCCCCAACCCCAACCCCGAAAACGAGACGGCGTTCGCCGAGAGTTACAAACTCGCCGAGACCGTCCCGCACGATATCGTGCTCGCCACAGACCCGGACAGCGATCGCATCGCCTGCGCGATCCGGACGGCAGACGGCTTCCGCCGCCTTTCGGGCAACGAGATGGGCTGCCTGCTGCTGGACTATATCTTCTCCGCGTACGCGCGCAAAGGCACGACGCCGAAAAAGCCCGTCGCGGTGATGAGCATCGTCTCGTCGCCGATGGCGGCGCAGATCGCGCAGCACTACGGCTGCGATATGCGCATCACGCCGACCGGCTTCAAGTACATCGGCGCGACGATCCTCGAACTGGAGGCGGAAGGCCGTCCCGAGGATTTCGTGCTCGGCTTCGAGGAGAGTTGCGGCTATCTCAAGGGCACCTACTGCCGCGACAAGGACGCCGTCTGCACGGCGATGCTGATCTGCGAGATGGCGGCGTATCACAAACTGCAGGGCAGGACGCTGCTCGACGCGATGGACGCGCTGTATCAGAAGTACGGCTTTATCGCCGCCACGCTGCAAAGCGTCGTGTTCACCACGCCCGAGATCAAGGCGGCGTGTGAAAAGAAACTGGACGCGCTGCGCAGCGATCCCCCGCGCGAGGTCGCGGGACGCGCCGTGCTGACGGCGACGGACTTCGCCTCCGGCACGCGCAGGACGATGGCGACAGGCGCCGCGGACACGCTGGATTTCCCGCGGGAAAATATGATCCGTCTGGAACTTGACGGCGGAAACCGCGTCATCCTGCGTCCGTCCGGCACCGAGCCGAAGATGAAACTCTACTACACGGCGGTCAGCCGTTCGTCCCTTGCGGACGCCTGCGATACGGCGGCGGCGCTGGAGGCGAGCATGACCGAGTACCTGCAGAAATAGCCGCCGCGCTTTTCCACTTTACAAAAATCGCGTCGCTTGCTATAATAAAACCGTCAAAAAATGCACACGAGGAGTGGACAGTATGAAAAAGTTTACAACACTGCTTCTGATCCTGATCATTCTGACCGGCGTGGTCTCCGCCGCGTTCACGGACGCGGACAAGATCACGGAGGACTTCACCGACGCGGTGGAGTACATGAGCGAGCAGCAGATCATCACCGGTTTCCCCGACGGCTCTTTTAAGCCGAAGGACACGCTGACGCGCGCACAGGCGGCAAAGATTATCTGCACCATGCTTGAGGGCGCGGACAAGGTCGAGTCCATCAGCGCGTCGGCGAGCTTTGCCGACGTGCCCGCCGAGCACTGGGCGTCCAAATTCATCGGCTACTGCGCCGACAAGGGCATCGTCTCGGGCGTGGGCAACAACAAGTTCAACCCCAACGGTCAGTTGACCGGCGCGGCGTTCGGCAAGATGCTGCTGGTCGCGCACGGCCACGACGCCGAAAAGGACAAGCTCGTCGGCGAGAACTGGGTCATCAATGTGCAGCGTGCGCTCCGCACGGAAAACGCCAACTACAAGGTCGCCGCGTCGGAGGATCCGATGAAGCGCGAACAGGCGTGCCAGATGGCGTATAACTTCGTCATGAATAAAGTGATTAACTCCGCCGAGGGCTACAAGGAGGAGACGATCGGCTTCACGTCCTCCAACGTCAAGCTGCTCGGCAAGGCGCAGATGACGTCCGACGGCGTCCGCTGCAACTACCCGTGCGACGGCGTGGAATTCACCGTGGACTGCAAGGGTACGCTGCAATTCACCTACAACGCCAAGGCGTCCGCCGGCGTGGTCATGTTCGTCGACGGCAAGGACTACCTGCCGCGCGCGAACGTCGGCACCGGCGCCGGCACGTCGACGGCGTGCCGCTTCATCCTGCCCGGCGAACATACGATCCGCATCCAGCAGGACACCGAGATCAACACCTCCGGTCTGTATCTGACGCTGACCGGCTTCAAGGCGGAGTGCAAGAGCGCGGCGATCAAGCCGACCAAGGCGAACGACTTGTATATCGAATTCATCGGCGACTCCATCACCGCCGGCTGCTGCGTCTCGGGCGAACCCGGCTCGCTGTATCACTCCGGCTCGCAGTCCTACGCGTTCTTCACGGCGCAGAAGCTGAATGCCGACTACGCGCTGATCGCCAAGGGCAGCCAGGGCTTCAGAGAAGAGAAGTGGCAGAAGGGCGTCTCCGTGGATGAGATGTTCCTGTATCAGAACCCGTGGGTCAACAAGACCGACAAGGCGGTCCGTGCCCGCACGCCGGATATCTTCGTCATGGCGATGGGGCAGAACGATACCGAGGAGACGCCGGACACCCCCTATCACGACCGCATGTCGGCGTTCGTCAAGCTGGTGCGGCAGACGCTCGGTCCCAAGACGAAGATCGTGCTGATCTACGGCATGATGACGTCCAAGCACACCGGCACTGTCGAGCAGGTCTGCGAGGAGCTGGGCGGCGCGGCGAGCGGCTACTATGTGTTCCGCATGCCCACGCTCAACAACGGCGCGGGCTCGTCCGCTACGGCAACGAAGCATCCCAGCGGCGCGGACAACCAGATCTCGTCCGACGCGCTGGTGGAATTTCTGAAGACGAACGTTCTGAAGTAAGGAGTGAGCGTCATGAAAAAACTCATCGCGCTGCTGCTGGCGCTGGTGCTGCTGTGCGGCGCTGTGACCGCAGCATTCACGGATGAAAAGTCGGTCAACACCAGATACCGCGAGGCAGTCTCCGCCATGAGCGAAAAGGGCGTGATCGGCGGTTTTCCCGACGGCTCTTTTAAGCCCAAGGACACGTTGACGCGCGCGCAGGCGGCAAAGATCATCTGCACCGTTCTGGAGGGTGCGGACAAGGTCGACGCCATCACCGCGACCGCGAGCTTTGCCGACGTGCCCGCCGAGCACTGGGCTGCGAAGTTCATCGGCTACTGCGCGGAGAAGGGCATCGTCTCCGGCGTCGGCAATAATAAGTTCGATCCCAACGGGCAACTGACCGGCTTCGCGTTCGGCAAGATGCTGCTGGTCGCCTACGGGCACAACGCGGAGACCGAGGGGCTGACCGGCGCGGGCTGGGACACGCACGTTGCCGAGCTGCTCAAAAAAGAGGGACGCGACTATCAGCTGAAGGTCTCCGGCGATCCGCTGCCGCGGCAGGAAGCCTGCCAGATGGCGTATAACTTCACGCTTCCCGCCGTCGACACAAGCGCCTACGCCGAGACGACCGTCGAGGCGAAGACCGATTCGGCGCTCTACAAGACCAACGGACGCACCCGCCTCGGCGACGAGGGACTGGAGCTCCGCTGGCCGGGCGATTCCATCGAGTTCACCGCCGAGCTCTCGGGCGACGTGGTGATGTACTACAAGTCCGGCGAGAACGTCTATCTGCAGACGTTCGTGGACGGCGTGGAAAATCTCCGCTTCCTCGTCACGGCGTCGGCGAATGAGAAGAAGGTCAAGGTCGCGGAGAATGTCCGTCCGGGCGAGCATACGATCCGCATCGTGCGCGACAGCGACATCGTCAAGTCCAGCGCGTACATGACGTTCCTCTCGCTGTCGTTCAGCGGCGTGAAGTCCACGGTCAAGGCGACCGAGCAGAAGAAGCTGCTGATCGAATACGTCGGCGACTCCATCACCTCGGGCAAATACACGCTGCCGGACACCGGCGACACCGAGAAGACGCACAGCGCCACGCATTCGTACGCCTATCTCGTCTCGCAGGAGCTGGACGCCGACTGGATCATCACCTCGCGCGGCGGCGTCGCGCTGATCCGCACGAAGGAGAACGGCGGCGGCTCGTGCCCGAAGACGATGGCGCAGTGCTACGACTACATCAACCCGTTCGCCGCGGATGAAGAGCTGATCAGGTACGACTTCACGCGCAAGCCGGACGTGGTCGTCATGGCGCTGGGCACGAACGACAACAAGAGCGGCGAAGAGCTGACGAAAGCCGCGGTTGATATGATCAAGCAGATCAAGGACCGCAACGGCGCGAACGTCAAGATCGTCGTGATGTACGGCATGATGACGGGCAGCCACTTCACCGAGCTGGAGGCAGCCGCGAAGGAGACCGGCTCGTACGCGCTGAAGGTCACGAGGGACAACTCCGGCGGCAACAACCATCCCGGCGTCGCGGGACATCAGAAGAACGCCGAGGAGCTCGTCGCGTTCCTCAAGACCATCCTGTAAGTAAGGCGAAAAACCGTTCGGCAGAATTGCCGAACGGTTTTTCTGTTTCTTGTTGCATTTTGCGGTTTACACGGCGGCGGATGTTTGGTAAAATAAATCGTAGAGTTATTTTTTGGGGAGGTTCCTGCCATGAAAAAACTGATCGTTTGGCTGCTGACGCTCACGCTGCTGGTCACGGCGCTTTTGCCGCTCACCGCGTCGGCGACCGCGGCGCTGCCGGGCGACGTCAACGCCGACGGCACCGTCGGCTCGATGGACGTCACGGTGCTGCGCCGCTGGCTTGTCGGCGGCTACGGCATCAATATCGTCACGCCGCAGGGCGACAGCGCCACGCCCGAGGATAACGAACTGACCGTCCTGCTGCCGTCCGGCAGCGACGTGCCGATGGCCGTTCCCGCCGACGTCGACGGCGACGGCGTGATCGGCGTTGCGGACGTCACGGTGCTGCGCCGCGGGATCGCGGGCGGCTACGGCGTGACGTTCGCCGAGAGCGAGACGTACAGCGCTGTTGAGATCGATCTCAAGAACGATACGACGCTCTACAAGACCTACGGGCGCACCTATATGGGCGATAACGGCCTGCAGATGCTGTGGCCTGGCAACGCCATCGAGTTCACTGCCGTGCTTTCGGGCAGCGTCACGCTGTCATACACGTCGTCGGACAACGGCTATCTGCAGTCCTACGTCGACGGTGAGGCGAACACGCGCGCAAGGCTGTTTGCGTCGTCGGACGAGAAGAAGCTCGTCGTTGCGGAGAATATCCAGCCCGGTCTTCACACCGTGCGGATCGTGCGCGATAACGACATCGTCACCACGGCGGGCAGCTACACCGCGTGGAGCGCCGTCTCGTTCACGGGCGTGAAGAGCTCGGTCACCGCGCCGCAGGACAAGGATCTGCTGATCGAATATGTCGGCGACTCCATCACCTCCGGCAAGGGCGTCATGTCGAGCGCGCAGTATTCCGGCGACGATCCCAACCACAGCGTCACGCACGCGTACTCCTACGTCTCGGCGCAGACGCTGGACGCCGACTGGGTCATCACCTCGCGCGGCGGCGCCGGCTTTATCCGGATCGGCTCGTGCCCGAAGACGATGGCGGATATGTACGACTACGTCAACCCGTTCGACGCCGACAGCGATCTTGTCGAGTACGGCTTTGCGCACAAGGCGGACGTCGTGGTGCTGGCGCTCGGCACGAACGACAGCGTCACCGGCACGGAGTTCATAGACGCCGCAAAGGCGATGATACAGCAGATCAAGGATCGCAACGGCGACGACACCGTTATCGTCGTGATGTACGGCATGATGACGGGCAGCCACTACACCGAGCTGGCGCAGGCGGCGGCGGAGTCCGGCGTTTACAGCCTGCAGGTCACGCGCAACAACGACGGCGGCAGCAGCTCCCCGACCGGTACGGGGCATCCCGGCATCGAGGGACAGGCGAAGGTCGCAGACGAGCTGGTCGCGTTCCTGGAGACGATCCTGTAAATACCGAGAAAGACCGTTCGGCATTTTGCCGAACGGTTTTTTATTTTCTTGTCGCTTTTTGCGGTTTACACCGACGCGCAGGTTTGCTACAATAGAAATGATAAATCGTACGCGGAGGACGGACACATGAAAAAACTGACTGCCTTGCTGCTGGCACTCGTGCTGCTGGCGGGCATGGCGTCCGCGGCGTTCACGGACGCGGACAAGATCACGCCGGACTACACCGAAGCTGTGTCGTATATGAGCGAGCAGAAGATCATCGGCGGTTTTCCCGACGGCTCTTTCAAACCCGCCGACACGCTGACGCGCGCGCAGGCGGCGAAGATCATCTGCACCATGCTTGAAGGCGCGGACAAGGTGGACGCGATCTCGGCAGCCGCGAGCTTTGCCGATGTGCCGACGGATCACTGGGCGTCGAAGTACATCGGCTACTGCGCCGACAAGGGCGTCGTCTCGGGCGTCGGCAACAACAAATTCAACCCGAACGGGCAGCTGACCGGCGCGGCGTTCGGCAAGATGCTGCTGGTCGCGCACGGCGCGGACGGCAGCCGCTTCACCGGCGAAAACTGGGTCCTCAACGTGCAGAAGGCGCTGCGCGGGGAAGAGGCGAACTACAAGGTCAGCGCGTCGGAAGACCCGATGCGGCGCGAACAGGCGTGTCAGATGGCGTATAACTTCGTCGTCAACGGCGTCATCGCCGCCGCCGAGGGTTACAAGGAAGAGACGTTCAGCTTCACGTCCTCCAACGTCAAGCTGCTCGGTCGTGCGCAGATGACCGCGGACGGCGTCGTCTGCAGCTTCCCGTGCGACGGCGTGGAATTCACGGTCGACTGCAAGGGCTCGCTGCAATTCTCCTACAAGTCCACGGCGAACTTCGGCGTGATCATGCTCGTCGACGGCGTGGAATTCCTGCCGCGCGTCAACGTGGGCAGCGGCAGCGGCACGTCCACCGGCTACCGCTACGTCATGCCCGGCACGCATACGATCCGCATCCTGCAGGATACCGAGGTCAACACCGCCGGCAAGCAGCTGACGCTGACCGGCTTCAAGGCGCTGTGCAAGAGCGCGATCACCAAGACCGAGCAGAAGCCGCTGCTGATCGAATTCATCGGCGCGTCCGCGACGGCGGGCTGCTGCGTCTCGGGCGAACCGGGCGCACTGTACCACGCCGGTACGCAGTCCTACGCCTACTTCACGGCGGACAAGATGAACGCCGACTATGTGCTGATCGCCAAGGGCAGCCAGGCGTTCACCGAGAGCAAATGGCAGGCGGGCGTCTCCGTCGATCAGATGTTCCTTTACCAAAACGCGTGGCACGACAAGGACGCCAAGGCGGACCGTCCGCGTACGCCGGACGTCTTCGTGATCGCCATGGGGCAGAACGACCCCGAGACCGATCCCGACGTTTCGTATCACGCCGATCTGACGGCGTTTGCGAAACTCGTGCGGCAGACGCTGGGCAGCAAGACGAAGATCGTGCTGATCTACGGCATGATGGGCGACAAGCACGCAAAGACCATGGATCAGGTCTGTGAGGAACTGGGCGGCGCGGCGAGCGGCTATTACTCGTTCCGCATGCCCACGGGCAACCACGGCGCGAGATCGTCCGCCACGGCGACGCCGCATCCCGGCAGGGAGGACAACGAGGAATCCTCCGACGCGCTGGCGGCGTTCCTCAAAACCATCGTATAGGGAGTGAAGCGTTATGAAGAAACTGATCGCGTTGCTGCTGGCGCTTGTGCTGCTGGCAGGCGCGGCGTCCGCTGCGTTCACGGATGAAAAATCGGTCAATACCAGGTACCGCGAGGCGGTCACAGCCATGAGCGATCTCGGCGTGATCGGCGGCTTCCCGGACGGCTCTTTCAAGCCGAAGGACACGCTGACCCGTGCGCAGGCGGCGAAGATCATCTGCACCGTGCTGAAGGGCGGCGAGAATATGGACGCCGTCACGGCAAGCAAATATTTCACCGACGTGCCGCAGTCGCACTGGGCGGTGACGTACATCGGCTGGTGCGCG